>CAYTDJ010000230.1:0-5082 GCA_964436265.1 uncultured Chloracidobacterium sp.
TTACCGCCCGCGTGCAGCACGGTCATCACGACCTCTGCGGCCGAGCGGCCTTCCTGCTTGTGAATGTCTGTAGGAATTCCGCGCCCGTTATCGATGACCGTGATGGAATTGTCCATGTGGATCGTCACCTCGATCGTATCGCAGTATCCTGCCAACGCCTCGTCGACCGAATTGTCAACTACTTCGTAAACTAAGTGATGCAGGCCGATGTCACCGGTCGAACCGATGTACATTGCAGGGCGTTTGCGAACTGCATCGCGCCCTTCTAAAACCGTTATCGAATCTGCACCGTACTCTGTCTTTGCTTTAGCCAATTTGTTAACTACCTCTTAAATACCAATTACTTCAGTGACTCGACGCGAGTCTTTAATTTTGAATTCCAGTCCTTAGCAAATCTATCTTGGTCGAAAAACACTCCGATCAGGACCTTCGAAATCCAACCGTCCACTTTGTAACCGTCAGTCGTCTTGAGTCGCACACCGGTTGCATTCGGCGTTATCTCACCTTTCCAATGGCCGTGAAACGAATCGCCCATCGAATAATTGAATTCCATCGATTCGGGACGGCGGTCCGCACCTAGCGTGAATCTGAGCGGTTCCTGAGAATCCTTGATGTGCTCGACCCAGTTCTTTTCGTCGATGACGTCGACCCTTGTGATGCCGGTTTGCCATTCCGTATAACGGCCTTTGTCCGTTATTACCTGCCAAACCATCTCGGCAGGGGCGTTGATCTCGATCTCGTTCGAAAAGATTCTTTCCGCTGGCACCAAAAGCCCGGCAACCAGAAATGCTGTCACCAATGAGATACAAACTGCAGCACTAATGCCGATCAGCCATTTCAAAAATTTCATGATCGCTCCGGCAACAGTTCAGAAAACGCTAAGTGATTGATAGTCAAACAAAAGCGAGACCGCGTAGGACACAAGTTCGGCCCTCGGTCAAAAGGAAATTATAGCATTTTGAGGCGTAATTAGGTAATCCGAAATGCCAAAGTTTAAGGGTTCAAAAGGGCCAGAAAAGAGGTACAAGGAGCATGGAAACCGTAAATACGATGATGGTCAAAATGGTGCCGATCTTGACGAAATCCATAAATCGGTATCGGCCCGGAGTATAAACAAGGACGCAGGCCGGTTCGAGCGGCGTGATGAACGAGAAAGACGCGGCGTAAGTTACTGCAACGATGAAGGTTCGGGGATTTAGCCCAAGGCCGATCGCCGCCTTCACCGCGACTGGCAAGACGACCAAGGCCGCCGCTTGGTTGGACATTGGCTGGGTCATGAGGACCGTAAGTAGAAAGAAACCGGCCAGGATCGCCGACGGGCCGTAAGCACCGAAATAATGTTGGATCAGCCCAGCCAGAAAGACGTCTGTCCCGGTCTTTTCCATTGCTACGCCAAAGCTCATCATACAGGCGATCAACACAAGCAAACGGAAGTCAATGAGCGGGTACATTTCGGCGTAGCGAATAGTTTTCGTTGCCAAAAGGAGCATTACACCGATCAGGACGCAAACCGCAAGCGGTATATCGAAACCGATCACTATCTTGGAGAGTGAAAGGGACAGAAAGAGCAAAAAGGCGGCGACGGCCCATTTACGTTTTTCGATCCGGAAATTTGCGGTCGAAAGATCTTCGAGGAGAAGGACTTCGCGGTCGGCGACGAGCGGTTCGATCCCATGACGCTTTCCCTGTACAAGCAGCACGTCGCCGAAGATCAGCATCACGTCGCTCAGCTTGTTTATGAAAGTGTCGCCGTGGCGGTTGATCGCAAGGACGGTGAGATCATAATTCTGGCGAAAACGGAGAGTCTTTAGCGTTTGCCCGACAAGACGGGAATCACGCATTACCATGACTTCGAAAAGTTCTACGTTGCCGCCTTCGAGCACGACGTCATTAAGCATGAAATCCGGCTTTATCTCTAGGCCGACAGCCTCCTTGACGCGAAGGATGTCGTTTATCTTTCCCTCGACGATCAGCGAATCGCGTCGCTGGATACGTTCGGTCGGCGGCGGGCTGATGATGCGCTCGCCCATTCGGATAATACCGAGGACATTTAGCTCCAACTCAGTGCCGATGTTGGCTTCATCGAGGGTTTTTCCTACGAGCGGAGAATCAGGAAGCACAAGAAGTTCGGACACGTATTCTCGCATCTCGTACTGCTCCGTCAGCGATTCACCGGCGCCTCGATTGGGCAGCATCAGCCGGCCGAAAAAGAGCATGTAACCCATTCCGACCGCGAAAGTGATCACACCGACGGTAGTAAGCTCGAACATCGAGAATGGAGCTTGCCCATATCGAACGATCGCGCCGCTTACGGCGAGATTGGTCGAAGTCCCGATAAGCGTACAGCTACCGCCGAGGATCGCCCCGAACGCCAGCGGCATTAGGAGCTTTGAAGGTGCTATCTTCGCCTTTGCTGCAAGGCCGATGATCACCGGCAGAAACATTGCCGTCGTCGTCGTGTTCTTGAGAACAGACGCGGAAATGGCCGCGGTCGTCATGATCAATGCCGTAAGTACGAAGATATTGTCGCCGGCAAGTTTATGCATTCGGCGGCCGATGACATCGACGATGCCCGTGCGGATCAATCCGCCGACGAGAAGAAAGAGCCCGCCGATCGTGATGACCACATCGTTGCCGAAACCTGCAACGGCTTCCTGGACGGTTAGAACCTGGGTGAGTACAAGGGCAATGACCAGAATGATCCCGATAACATCAACGGGCAGCTTTTCTGTCGCGAAAAGAACTATCGCGAGAACAAGCAGCACTAAGGTAATGATCACCGGGGTCATGTTCGGAAAGGATATAGGAGATTCAATTAATTGAAAAGGCTGAGTTTTTGGAGCAAAGAAAAAGGCGGCCCCTTTTGCGTGCCGCCGCAACCGTCCTGGGACGAAGCAGTAGAGCCTAAAACTCACCTAAGAAGCTTGTGGGGGCTCCGGTACAAATGGAAACCCTCCAAATTGAACTGACTTCTTTCTTCCGGTCGAGTCGCCCGCTCGATGCCAATAGTGCCTGTTCACTGTGAAGTCATTGAAAACCAAATCTGGATCCGGGGCCCTTGATTTTCCTTCATGGATTTTTGGAAATTTTATGATGCGAAGGTATCAGAAATCTCTAGGCCCATCAGCCGATCTTGCTGATACCCTCGGCGTTCGATGAATTCCATAAGAGAGACGACGCATACCGCGTCGGCACCATCGGCCAAATGCTGCATATGCAAGGCGTTCATTCGAAATCTGAATTCGAGCTCATCTTGTCCTGTCTCGAAAAGGCGGGCCGCATCACGTAATGAGACGAAGTCCGCTTGTTCACTGCAGTGCACACAAAACGACGAGACCACGGCTGTCCGACGCCGGATCTTCTGCATGCGTTCCAATTCGATCACGATCTCTCGCACTGAAATTCTTTCCGATCCTAAAAGAGACAATTAAGCTGCTTAACTCAACCGCACAAGCCTATTGCCGGTCACAAACACATGTCCCATGTGTTCTTCTGCTTTTGCCGATGTTCCGTTTGAGTTACTATCTTCCATACCTAGGATTAGTTTGTAGCAATTTCGCGTTACTGTTTCTTTAATTTTTGCTGAGAGTTTTCTGAGTAAAGTATGAGAACTACGGGGAACGAGCGGGACGATGTCGTTTTCAGCTTTGCTGAATTCGAACTTGATGCGGAGCAGCGCTCATTTTCGAAAGACGGCGTCCCGATCACTCTAGCCCCGAAAGCATTCGATACGCTTGTGATGCTTGTTAAAAATGCAGGCAAGGTGCTTAGCAAGGAACGTATGTTGGCCGAGATCTGGGAAGGCAGTTTTGTCGAAGAAAACAACCTTGCACAGAACATTTCGATCCTCAGAAAAGCGTTGGGCGAGAACAAAGACCGAAAGCTGATCGAGACGGTTCCCAAATTCGGCTACCGATTTATCGAAAAGGTCGCAATGACATCTGCCGATGCCAGTTCAGAGATCGAGACCCGTATCACAGGTGCCCGAATTTATGTCACGGAAAACAGCGAACTTGTTAATGAGTCCCTGAAAAGCCTGCAATATCCGGGGCATGATCATACGTATCCTTTTCTTTCTCCGCTACGGCCTCAGACCCAATATGTTCAGAACGGCGATGTGAATATTGCATATCAGGTTGTCGGAGAAGGGCCGGTCGACATCGTTTTCGTGATGGGTTGGATCTCGCATCTCGAATACTTTTGGAAGCATCATCTGTTCGCTTCATTTCTGGAAAGGCTTGCATCTTTCTCGAGGCTGATTTTGTTTGATAAACGCGGAACTGGCCTTTCGGATCGTGTGCCGAATGACAAACTGCCGACGCTGGAAAAGCGGATGGAAGACGTACACGCGGTGATGGACGCAGTAGGTTCGAAACAGGCTGTGCTTGTTGGGGTTTCCGAGGGCGGTCCGATGTGTTCGTTGTTCGCCGCAACATATCCGGAACGAACGCTCGGGCTTGTGATGTTCGGCACATACGCGAAACGTATCAAAGACGACGATTATCCGTGGGCTCCGAGTTCCGAACAAAGAAGATCATTCTTTGAAGTCGTGAAGAACGACTGGGGAAAGCCTGTGGGAATCGACGAACGAGCTCCTTCGCTGGCGTCCGATCCTGAATTTCGAGATTGGTGGGCTGAATATCTTAGGATGGGGGCCAGCCCCGGTGCGGCGGTCGCACTGACGAAAATGAATGCCGAGATCGACGTCAGAAACGTTTTGCCGTCCATCCGCGTACCGACATTGGTCATACATCGAACCGGCGATCGATGTCTGAAGGTCGAAGAGGGCAGGTACGTTGCGGAGAAAATACCAGGAGCGAAATTTGTAGAATTCGACGGTGTCGATCATTTGCCGTTCGTAGGCGACCAGGAAGGGATCCTTAAAGAGATCGAAGATTTCGTCGCGGGCGTAAACCCCGATGGAATGTACGACCGAGTCCTGGCGACGGTATTGAGCGTCAAACTGGAAGATGTTGCGGCCTTTCGAAAGGACGAAGAACGCTCGGCGAAAACGCGGGAACTTGTCGAGCGAAAACTTGACTCGTTCAAGGGCCGCGAGGTCTCGTACGGCGATGGACGCCT
>CAYTDJ010000231.1:0-5078 GCA_964436265.1 uncultured Chloracidobacterium sp.
AGACGCCGAAGGGAGGTATGAGGTGCTATCGCTGCCAACCGGTGTCTATACCGTTGTCGCGTCAGGTTCAGGCTTCCAGACCACATCCATCAAGGATCTACGCCTGGCAGTAGGTGAGAAAGCTCGTGCGGATGTTGCCCTGACCGTTAGCGGTGTTGACGCGGTTGTTACCGTCATCGATCAGACTCGTGTCGATACTGAGACCGCGACTATCGGCGACACTGTCGCGACCGAACGGATTACGGACAATCCCGTGAACGGACGTGATTTTACACAGCTGTTGGCGACAGTGCCGGGCTCGGTTCAGACGACTAATCAGTTTCAAACAAGCATCAATGGCATTCCGTCAACCTTTGGCGGAACCAGCGTTCTTGTTGATGGCATCGATGCGGGCCGTGTAGATCTCAACGGTACGTCTAATGTTCTTGGCCGTGTTGAATCCCGAGTAAACCGCGTTTCGATGGATAGCATTCAAGAGGTCCAGGTACTAGAACAAAACTACTCGGCCCAATATGGACAGGCGATAGGTGCGGTCATCAACCCTATCACGAAGTCGGGCGGCAACGATCTGCACGGAAGTTTGTTTGAATTTTTCCGTAATGAAGCCCTCGATGCTGAAGACTATTTTGCCGGAAAACAAAAATTCCGGCTTAACCAGTTCGGCGGAAATATCAGCGGTCCGATAAAGAAAGACCGAGTGTTTTTCTTTGGCAATTACGAAGGTGTGAGGCAGACACGGGGTATCCAGTTCACTACGTTGGTTCCCACGGCAGCCTTCAGGGCGACATTTGCTCCGTCGATCGCACCTGTGTTGGCTACAATGCCGCTTCCGAACGCTCCTTTCATTCCGCAGGGAAGTTCGACCCCCGATCCAAATCGCGGTATTTACTCTGCACAGAGAGATGCGAAACTTCGAGAGGATACAGGTTCCGTGAAGATAGACTTTCTACATACGGACAAGAGTCAGTTTTCTTTCAGATACAACATAAATGATTCTAAGACAGATGTACCGTATGGGGTTGCTTCCGACCAGATCGCTCCCGCAAAACTGCGTGTTCAGCTGTTCAAGGCTTCACACACTTACACATTTTCCGGGACGTCTGTTAATGAATTTGCATTTGGCATAAACCACAATTTTACGGATGTCGGCGCGGGGCCATCGACATTACCTCGGTTTGACCTTTCATTTGTCGATCAGGCGCTTGCGACACCCGGCCCCGCACAGTTTGCCCAGATCAGAACCGGGGCAGTCTACCACTTCCTTGATACGTTTAGCTTCGTTCGAGGAAATCACTCTATGAAAGCCGGCGTCGATGTTCGGTTTAACAGGAGAGATGCCGAGTCAAAGGTTCAGGAAACGTTGACGTTCTTTGGTTTGAACGATTTTCGCGACAATGTCCCATTCGTTGTTTCACGCGGCGGGCATCCGAAACTTCAATATGCGAACGAGAACTATTCGTTCTTTTTCCAAGACGATTGGAAAGCCCATTCTCGGCTTTCACTTAACCTTGGACTGCGTTACGACGTAAGCACGGTTAGCCGCGAAAAGGAAGGACGACTGCAGAACTTTGACCTCAGAACTTTAAGGTTCACGCCGCAGGGCGAGCAGCTGCACGACATGGACACCAATAATTGGGGTCCGAGAGTCGGATTTGCTTTTGATATCTTCGGCGATCAGAAAACGATCCTCCGTGGCGGATACGGGATCTTCTATAATCGTGAACTTCCGGCAAGCTTTGGCTCGCCTCACGCAAATACATATCCGACCCAATCAGTCGATCTTTTCCAGTGGTTCTTCTGTGCCGGCGGCCCGCCGACATGGGGTTATCCGGTTGCACCCTCGACGTATAACTGCGGTGTCCCCGCTGCCTTTTACATCGAGAAAGATCTTCAGACCGCGATGGCTCAGCATTGGTCATTGAACGTTCAAAGAGACCTCGGGTTTGGAACGCTGCAGGTCGGTTACGTTGGAAATCACGTGACTCACATCTTGACCGATGGTGTCGTCAGTCCGCGGAATGTGAATCGACGAGACCCTGTTACGAGTGCCCGACCGCTTTCCGCGAACTATGGTGACATATTCGTCGTCGGCGGTTATCCTTCGTCGAACTATCACGGTATGCAGGTCAATTTCCGGCGAAACCTTTCCAAAGGTTTGCGGTTCAATGCTAACTACACGTGGAGTCATGCGATCGATAACATCGCCGGGTTCTTTAAGGACTATCAGAATGAGTACGACATCAATGCGGATCGAGCCAGCGCGGATTCAGATGTTCGACACAACTTCTCATTGGACGCCGGATACGAGCTCAGGTTCCGTGATTGGTTTGGAGACGGGCCGAAATGGCTGATCGACGGATGGAACGTCAATACGATCACTCAGATCCGAAGCGGTCTTCCTGTTAATGTGACCAGATCGGGCGGTGTCTTCGGCGGATTCTCATTCCGACCGAACATCGTTCCGGGTGTCCCCACCCGTTGCCCGAACTATAGCTTGCCGAATTGTCAGTTCAACGTAGCGGCATTCAGCGATCCGGGGGCAGGTGTCTATGGCAACGCTGGACGCAACATCCTTCGCGGCCCCGGCTTCGCCCAGGTTGACCTTTCGTTCGGCAAGAACACGAGAATAACTGAGAATACGTCGCTGCAGCTTCGCCTCGAGATATTCAATCTCTTTGACAAGGCAAACTTTGCCGATCCTTCCGGTGGTTTGGTACAGGGAGACAATAACACCCTGAGACCCACCGCGTTCTTTGGCCAGAGCACTGCGACCGTTGGTAATCAGCTTGGCGGATTGCTCGGTTTCGGCGGACCAAGGCAGATACAGTTGTCGGCAAGATTCAATTTCTAGCCGGCAAAGACAAGGGAATTGAGGGAAAGCATGCGCAAAACAATAAATGTCCTCCTAGTTATTTATGTTTTGGGAACGCTGCTTTCCTTCAGTGTTTTTGGACAAGCGAAACTGCCGCCAAGTCCGATAAAGACGATCTACGTTGTACCTTCATCTCACTACGACTTCGGGTTTGTCGAACCTCCAAGTGCGATTCGCGAAAGAGCGGCGAGACACATTGACGAGGTGATCCGGGTAGCAGAGGAAAATAGGGATTTTCGATGGACGATCGAAAGTGTCTGGCAAATAAACGAATGGCTCAAACGCCAGAAGAAACCGACTTCGGTACTGCCGAAGGACAAAGAGAAGATCGCCCGACTTGTTAACCTGATCAGGTCGGGTCAGATCGTATTGTCGACATCCTGGGGTTCGATGCATACGGACTTCATGGGTAATGAAGAACTGAACCGTATAAACTACGATTTCGCGCGATGGAGCAGGAGTTACGGAATATCGTCGGAAGTGGCTTATATGAACGACGTTCCGGGTCACCCAATGTCAGTTGCTTCAGTTCTGGCAGACAGTGGTACGAAGTATCTGGTTACGGGTGCAAACACGTTCATCAATAATGCAACAGATCTCGCCCCAGGAAAGGTCCCGTTTTACTGGGAATCTCTTGACGGAAACAAGGTTCTCCTATGGATCAGCCAAGGAAACCGCGGGGCATACGTCGAGGCATTCTCGCAGTATTATCTGGATCCATACTCGCTAGATCCTTACACCGGCCGCAAACCTTTCGATATGTTCAATCCCGAACTCGCGGGGAAGAAATCAGATATCGAGATGATGGAGATCGGTATTACTGATCTGTTGAATAATTACGACAATGCGGGGTACAAATACGACGCTGTGATGGCGATGTACGCACACGATTTTGTTGAACCCGGCAGTGTACTTAATCTTTTGCGTGCAGCGAAACTTTGGAATGCTAAACATGATGAAGTGAAAATAAAGGTCGCCACTTCACCGGAGTTCTTCAAATACATCCAATCGAAATACGCCTCTCAGATCCCGACTTATCGCGGAGAATGGTCAGGGCTCTGGTCGGAGTCCAAAACTCAGTCACCGAGGATCAGCGCGTTTGCCCGCTACACGCACGATCACGCACCGGCCGCAGAAACGCTCTGGAGCGCGATCGCAATGACCCGCTCGATCCCTTTTCCTGTAGGAAACTTCAGCGAGATATATGACCTGATGTTCACTTACGATGAACATAGCGGTGCCGGGAACACGGGCTGGCCGCAACTGAACAGCAAGCAGCCGCTGCATGATCAAAATCGGGAATACGTCGAATTTACGTCAAAAGCAAAAGCCGAGACGGACATGATGTTGAAGCAGGGGATCGGTGTTATTGCGGGCCGTACCCGCTTCGATACCGTCGCGCCTTCTGATAGTTCGAACACGATTCCGCTTGTCGTTTTCAACGGTCTGTCGTGGAAACGCAGCGATATCGTCGAGACGAAATCGCCCGATCCCGAACGCCATATTGTGTCGATCAAGGACATTGCATCAGGCAAGTTGGTCGCGTTCGATATAGATGAAAGGGGAAACGCGGTTTTTGTCGCCGAGGATGTGCCTTCAATTGGATACAAGTCCTTTGAGGTGACGACCGCTGCGGGAAAGCCGGTGAGTTCGCTTAGGAAGGTCGTCGGAACGACTGCAGTGAACAGCAGGTTTTCGGTCGAGGTTCGTCCGGACGGAGCGATCAAGAGTATCCGTGACAAAGTGTCTGGAAGAGAACTTGTAAACAATGGCGGGGAGTTGCCGTTCAATGAATTGTTGCGAGTCGAAGGGCAAGATGCATCGAAGGTCGTATATCCCGTATCACCAAAGATCACGGTAAAAAAGGGCGTTCAGATGTCGGAAGTCATCGTGACAAGGGAGCGCTCGCTCTTTCCCTTGACACGGATCGCGATATATAACGACCTTGATCGGGTCGACCTCAGCAACGAACTCGATCCTCGCAAATTTCCATTCGTCGGCGGAAACAACAACTGGCACGACACATATTCGTTCGCCTTTCCGTTCAACTTAGGAAAAGAACCAAAGGTCATGCGGGAAGGGCAAAAATGGTTTGAAAAATTGCCTGACGATTACCTGCCCGGCGCAAGACGCGATTCCGTATCAACCCAACATTCGATCGGCATTACCGACGGAAAAATGACCGCGATGGTCGCCCATCGACAAG
>CAYTDJ010000232.1:0-5054 GCA_964436265.1 uncultured Chloracidobacterium sp.
GTACTCAAACGCGTATCGGACTATCTTTTCACAACCCGGGCGGGTAATGAGTTTGAGGCATTGATAGACCTCACGCGTTTGGCGATGCTCGATGCCAGCGTAGAGATCTTCCTCATTTTCGCGAACTATCACCATGTCCATCACCGGATGTTTTGTGTCAACAAACGGATGATAGGAGACACAAGGGCGAACATTTGCATAGAGCCCTAGAGTCTTACGCACCGTAACGTTAAGGGACTTATAACCGCCGCCCTGCGGGGTCGTTATAGGCGACTTGAGAAATACTTTGGTTCGTCGAAGCGATTCCCAGGCCTCGGGAGCTATTCCGGCAGTATTGCCGGAAAGATAGACCTTTTCGCCGATGTCTATTTTTTCGATCTCGATCCTCGCCCCGGCGGCTTCCAAGATACGCAGCGTAGCGTCCATTATTTCCGGTCCAATTCCGTCACCGGCCGCAACCGTGACAGGCGTCTTCTCTTCCATAAGTTAAAATTGCTCCTGTTATTTTTTGACACACTTCACCCAGCCCGAATCTGAGCCGGGTTGAGAAAGGATGCTTTGTTGTGAAGATCTCTCTATTTCCGAATGGCGGTCAGCGGCCAATCATCACTTCCGTTGCCTTAAAGAGAGCATGGACCCGCATTCCCGGTTTCAGCCCCATTTCCTCGCAGCCGCGGCGGGTGATGATCGATATTATCTGCTGTCCGCCGACATCGACACCTACCTCTGCAAAGAGCCCCTGTATTTCGACCGATGTTACCGTGCCGGTGATACGATTTCTGACACTTATCGGATCATTATGCAGGTCTGCGTCGGCGATGGCCGTTGATCTAACTTTATGGCCAGAGAGCCGCTCGACCTCGCTCGCCGGTATTCGATGGTGGCCACCAACTGTACGGATCGATCTGATCTTGCCGCTGTAAATCCACTGTTTGATCGTCGGATAACTGATGCCGATCTGTTCCGCTGCATCCTTCGGCTTTAGATTTTCCATAGATAGTTATATGTGATTCTATACGACTATGTCAAGTATAGCTATGCGATTTTATACCGTTTCCGTCGATCGCGAAATGACCAGCGTTTTGACGAACCGATTATATACGATTTGATACGACTTTGAGAGCCAAAAAAGCCCCGCACAAGCGAGGCTCAGGTTCGAACTCTTATTTCTTGAAGGTCATTGTCCCCAGCTTGATATAAGACGGGGGTTAGCCTTTTTCTTAAGGAGCTTTCGCAGTTTCAATCTTGCCTTGTGAAGCTGCGACTTAGATGTCCCGACTGAGCAGCCTAGGATCTTGGCGACCTCTTCGTGCTCAAACCCTTCGACATCGTGCAGGACAAACACGTTCTTGTAACCATCGGGCAGCTGATCGATCGCGATCTCAAGTGCGATCTTATCGACGATCGGCATCTTATCCGGGTTTGACGTTCCGGCCACGATCTGGTCGGGCGTGTCGCCCTCTTCGGTCACCTTTTCAAACTTTACGTTCCGCTTGCGGAAATGCATCAGAACCTGATTTACCGTCATGCGATGCAGCCAAGTGGTAAACGCCGAATCGCCGCGAAAACTGCCGATCTTCCGATAAAGCTGGATAAATACGTCCTGTGTCAGGTCCTCGGCCTCATGCGCGTTCTGAAGCATACGTAAACAGATCGAATATACGCGGCGGTGATGCCGCTGGTAGATCTCCTCAAAGGCTATCATGTCGCCATTCGCGGCTGCCTGTGTAAGCTCAATGTCCTTTGCCGTCCCGTACGCGACCGGTTTCTGCGTTTCGCCGAACGAAGCCGTTTCACTCTGTAAGATCGGGAATGTTAAGGTTTCTGCTGTCATTTCCGTTTCCCCCTTGCCTCACTTGTTTCAAGCGCCGTGCCAAAATCGATCATGCTCTGCAAAGTGTTGTAAATTAGACGCCGCAATTGCGATTTTGTTCCAATTTTATGGGCATACTCTGATATTCGACATACATCAAAGCTAGGATTCACCCGTGGTTTATTCGGGCAGTATTCCAATTGCTGCACGAAATCGTGTATGCACTGCATCAGTACGTATTGTCGGCATTTAGGCATGATGCTAACATGTTCATTCCCTGATCTTCGAGGGCTATTCCTATGCGGTCGGGTCGGTTTATGAAGTGTTTTCGTATATTTCCATTGTTAATGGCTGCGTTTTTGGTGCTGCCACAGTTTTTGTCAGCGCAGTACAAAAGCCAGGAAGTGTCGGAAGCAGACGGCATCCCTGTTCTTGTCAAACATTTACCGGATTGGGAATCGGTAAAAGACCAAGCCCGGATCACCGATTCGCTCGCTGATGTCCGCGCATGGCTCGGCCAGCGGCCCGTTTTAGATGCGATCGACCTTTCAGGCGGTGCCGAAGCCGCCACAGCAATGTACCCGGCGGGAAAACTATTGCTGTTGGAGTATCCGACTCCTCAGATGTCGTCAGCTGCAGACGCTGTGATCATCGACAAACTGACTAACGAACCGTCATCGCCGCCGATAGTTTATAAACGGATAGGTAACTACAATGTCTTGGTGTTTGACGCGGCTGATAGCACTGCTGCCGAGGCGTTGATCGCAAAGATAAAATACGAAAAATCGGTCCAATGGCTCGGTGACGACCCGTTCCTCGTCGGCAAGATCGAGCGCTATCTGGTCGGCACCTCGGCTGATATGCTGATCTCTACCGCGATCTTCATAACACTCGGTCTGGCCACCGCCGTTGTGATCGGGATCTTTGGCGGATTTGTAGTGTATCGAATGCGTGAACAAAGGCGGACCGAATGGCACGCCTTCTCCGACGCCGGTGGGCTAACGCGTCTAAACCTCGACGAACTCTCTGAATAAGCTAGGGCAGTTCTGCTACCAGCCTTTCTATATCTTCCAAATCGTTGTAAAAATGCGGAGCGATTCGCAGCCTGTCGTTGCGCGGGCTGACAATAATGTTTGCTTTTTGCAGATGCGACGCGATGTGATTGCAATGAAGGCCGCCGCGATGCTTGATGCTGACAATAGCCGACCTTTCACCGGGAGCGCGTGAACTGAGTATGTCGTAGTCTTTGCCTGCCAGCATTTCGCAGAGCTGTCCGGAAAGTTCGTCCAAATATCTTTCGATAATGTTGAGACCCGTTTCCTTTAACAACAACAGGCTTTGTTCGAGGCCATAAAACAGGGCTGAAGCGCCCGTACCGCTTTCCCACGCCAAAGCATTCGGTTTCCATGGCTGCTCTCTATCCTCAAAATCCCAGGGCGTTTCCACGCTGATCCAACCCGTCAGCGTCGGATCGACACGTTCCCGTGCCTTGTCCGAAACAAAAAGAATTCCGCATCCTTCGGGCGCGCATAACCATTTATGGCTCGCCCCGGCAGCGATATCGACGCCGAGTCCCGACAGATCGTACCCGCGCGCGCCAAACCCCTGGATGATATCCACCGCAAACAACGCATCCACCGCGCGTGCCGCGTTGCCGATGCGTTCGAGGTCGGCAGAAAAACCGCTTGCGAATTGGACACTGCTGATCGTTACGAGTTTGGTGTTCGGATCGATCAGCGACGTATATTCGTCCATGTCGATCCGGCCGTCGCGTTCCGAGCACAGCCGAAGTTCGACTCCGTATTTATCCCGAATTCGCCGCCACGGGTAGAAATTCGCCGGAAACTCGCCCGCAAAACTGACAACGTTATCGCCGGGTTTCCAGTCGATGCCGGCCGCGATCGACGCGAATCCGTCTGAAGTGTTACGCGTGAAGGCGATCTGGTCGTCGCGGACATTCAGCATTGAAGCGATCAGGTTTCGGGCCCGGTTTTTCGTTGCTATCCACTCAAGATAGTGTTCGGAACCGTGGTTGGCGACATCGTGCAGCTGCGAGATTACTGACTCGACCGCCGTTGTCGGTATCGGCGAGACCGCTGCGCTGTTGAGATACGTGTAATGTTCCAGGGCAGGAAACAGTGATCTGATCTGTTCGTTCATGCGGAGAATTACTTTGACAAAAACCGTCGTGAAAGCTAACGTTTAGCGGTGATGCGCGGCAAACGCCCGCGTCCCTTCATCTCATCAAAACCCTGATTATGTTCCTTTTCTCGCGCAAAGACCAATACGACTTCGGGTACGTGTCCCCAAAGGACGACAGCGATATCCAGGTCACGGATCTTCACAAAGAAAGCCGAAACGGATTTCTTTACGAAAGCCTTCGTCTAGTTCGAGACGTTTTCCTGATCGTGATCGTATTGGTACTCTTCGGCGTGTTCTTTGTACAGCCCGTTGTGGTTGACGGCAGCTCGATGGTGCCCGTTCTCCATGATGGCGAGCGGCTACTGGTAAACAAATTTGTATACTACAAGGTCCAGAGCGTGAGCTGGGGGCATTTGGAACGCGGTGACATTGTCGTTTTTTGGTATCCGGACGACCCCGACAAGAGCTATGTGAAGCGGCTCATAGGGCTGCCGGGCGAGACGGTAGAGGTTCGCGACGGGAAGGTCTATATCAACGGAAATCTGCTGCCTGAAAACTACCTGGACGAAGAACACAATCGATCAAAACCGTCATTCCCTCCTCAGCGGATCGAGCCGCACCATTATTTCGTGATGGGCGATAATCGCGATAATTCATCTGATTCGCGTTATTGGGGTTCGGTACCGGAAAAATACATTTACGGCCGAGCATTCTTTCGTTACTGGAAACCTCAGAATGTCGGGCCGCTGCAGCAGGGACGATATCCTGAAGTCCTCGAAAGCGAGACAAAGGACATGCGTGCAACGGACGCAGACAAAGAGTAAGCCGAGCAACGAATCGCAATAGCCGCTTATGCCAACTCGCCGCGTTGCTGTAAAATGTTCGGGTAATGAGTGAGTTGGTCAAGGCGATCTTGGTATTAGAGGACGGACGCACCTTCCACGGTGCGTCTTTTGGCGCAATAGGCGAGACCTTCGGCGAGATGGTCTTTAACACGTCGATGACGGGTTATCAGGAGATCTTGACCGACCCCAGTTATGCGGGTCAGATCGTCTGCATGACTTACCCGCTGATAGGAAACTACGGCGTTAATGAATCG
>CAYTDJ010000233.1:0-5035 GCA_964436265.1 uncultured Chloracidobacterium sp.
CACGGTCCCGAACCGTGCGCTCTACCAGGCTGAGCCACGCCCCGATAAGTCAATCAACAAGTCTAGGTTACGGCCGTACATTAGTCAAACCGCCTAGCTCTCCACCACATCGGCAGCTTCGGGCTTCTTTCCGTATCGATGTTTCAGAAACTCGATGATAGGCGGAAGCAGCGAAAGAAATACGACCACGATGACGACCTTTTCAATATGATCTTCGAGCTTGATACCAAGAGCGGTCTCGATCACGCCGCCGAGGAAATAGCCCGCGAGGACCATGCTGCAGATCCAGAGCAATCCGCCAATTACGCTGAACGTGAAGAACGTACGGTAGGGCATTTCCGCGGCTCCGATCACTATCGGTGCAAACGTGCGCACGATGGGCACGAAACGGGCGAGGATGACGGTTTTTACGCCGTATTTCTCGAAGAATGCATGGGCCTTTTCTACGCGGCTCGGCTTAAAGATGAACGAATCCTCGCGATTGAAAAGACGTTTGCCCATCACGCGCCCGGTCCAGTAACCTGTGCTGTCGCCGATCACGGAACCGAGGAAGAACGAGATAAGGACAAGGTAAATATTCAGTTTGTGGGCCGCGGCAAACAAGCCTGAAACCACAAGCAGGGAATCGCCCGGCAAAAAGAAACCGACCGCCAATCCGGTCTCGGCAAATATGATGAACCAGAGAGCGACGTACACCCAATTTCCGAAAATGCCGAGCAGCGTGTCGATCAAGATCTTCGGGTTAAGGTACTGCAGGTATTCAGATATCCATTCCATGCGTCAAAAGTAAAAAGCAAAGGGTTAAATCAAGGAGTTTACTAAGTATTAACGATCACTTGGCAGCTTTCCAGCCGTGCTGGCCGATAAGCGGTACGAACGCACACGGGCCGCAGTCTTCGGTGGCAAAGCCTTTTTCGGTTCGCGTGACCCGGACGAGCGTTTGCGTCTTTTGGTCTTTACCGATCGGTATCACCATACGCCCCCCGATCTCGAGCTGCTTTACCAACGGCTCAGGTACTATCGGGCCGCCGGCCGCTACCAAGATCGCATCGAACGGTGCATATACTTCCCAGCCGTTGGTCCCGTCCGCGGTACGATACGAAATATTGCGATACCCAAGGCCCATCAGGCGCGCCTTTGCTGTCGAGGCGATGTCGGCAATTCGTTCGATAGCGAAAACCTTCCTAGCCAGCAAAGCCAGGACGGCCGTTTGATAGCCCGAACCCGATCCGATCTCGAGCACGCGTTCTTTTCCCTTAAGCTCGAGCAGTTCCGACATTCTCGCTACGATATACGGCTGTGAAACGGTCTGCCCGGCCGAAAGCGGCAAGGCATTGTCCTTGTACGCCTGCGATCGCAACGCCTCGGGTACGAATAGATGCCGCGGCACGGTGTTCATCGCGTCCAAAACGCGTTCATCTGCGATCTTATAGTTCGCCCGCAGATGATCGGTCATGCGGCCTCGAGGGATCTCGTATCCGTCGTGGATGGTTTTGGTCGAAGCAGTTCCGTTCACAAAATCGTCGCGCGTTATGACTCCCAGTTCCTAAGGCTTTCGAGCACCGCGAAATCCGTCAGATCGGCACGCATCGGCGTCACCGAAACGAAGCCTTCCTCGATCGCTTCGAAGTCCGTTCCGCCCTCGGCCCGAAAGCCGTCGCGAACCTCGCCGATCCAATAATAGGGCTTTCCACGCGGGTCAATATGTTCGCTGATGACGGGCTTTGCGGACTTGAAACCCTGCTTTGTGACCTTGATGCCTTTTGGAACGCCCTTCGGCACATTCACGTTTAGCAGCGTTCCGACCGGGATGCCGTCCGCAAGAGCCTTAATGACGACCTCTCTCGCGACTCTGGCCGATTCGGTGAAATCGTGGTCTCGAGTGGCGACGAGGCTGAACGCAATTCCCGGCAGGCCTAGTATCGTTGCTTCCATCGCGCCCGCAACGGTCCCTGAATATGTCGCGTCGTCTCCGAGATTTGCACCATGGTTGATCCCCGAAACACATATGTCAGGTCTCAGCTCGGGCGGCAGGATGCGGTTCAGCGCGAGGGTGATGCAGTCGGTCGGGGTACCGTCTACTGCCCAATGACGTTCCTCTATTTGCCGTATTCTTAGCGGACGGGCAAGCGTTAGGCTGTGCGAAGCGCCGCTCTGTTCGGCCGCAGGCGCGACCGTATAGATGTCGCCGATCTCGCTCATCGCGGCTTTCAGCGCTTCGATGCCTTCGCTGTGATAGCCGTCGTCGTTTGTTATCAATATCCTTGGCATTGGTCTTTCAGAGCCGGGTACATATTGCAAAACTAAAATTATAAGCCAGGGGAACGCGCAAGACCATTTTCGAAAACAAAAATGCGTGAAGCCTATTTGCCTCACGCATTATTGATCCATTCTTGATGAAAATTAGCCGTTCATCGGTCGCGGCGAAGTGTTCATCGGACGCTGCTGGCGAAAACGTCGGCGGTTTCGCTTGCGTGCGTTTGCCGATTTCAGCTTGGCCTTTTGGCCCGGCGGAATGAAGTGAGCGTGTTTCTTCAGGTCTTTGATGATCTCTTCCGAGATGACCTTACGCTTGAACCGGCGCAATGCGCTTTCGATCGATTCATTTGCGTTTACATTAATATATGCCATTTATTTTCTCACCTCCTCTCGGCTAAAGATGGAACGCGGACGCCCTCGTCCGCTCTCTGCCTCTAAAGGCAAACTATAATTAAACCACCTCCGCCGCGAGAGCGCAAGGCCTGTCAGGCCCTATTCAAACGAGCGTCCGATGCCCGAAAGGCCCATCGCCCGCCGCCAGACGGAAACCTGCCCGACGTGAAAACTCGCGTGCCCCACCAGTACCTGCGTTAGCGAGTGCCGGACCGTGGGAAAGACTTCAAGATAAGAAGGTTCGGGAAACGCCGCGTCGAGGCTCGCGTCGTCGAGCTTCTTGATCGCCGCGGTCATTCGAGCCTGTGCGTCGTCGAGTATCTTAAGCAAGATCTCTTTAGGCTCGTAGAGTTCCGGGTCGTCTGCCGGCATGCTCCCGCTGCCGTACCGTTTTGCCCAACTCTTCGGCAGCCACGGCTTGATGCCGATCACGCCGCCCAGCATTTGGCACGTGAAAACCAAATGCCCGATCGTCCACGCCGGATGATTCGCAACTCCCTCGGGCATCGCCGTCATTGCCTTCTCTCTAATGTCCGCCACCTGATCACGCAGAAATTGCAGGCTATACCCAAAACTATGCAGAACCGCTTCCATAGATCGCCCCTCCCCCAATGTCCTACGCGTACTCGGAAGTGCGAACATATCTAGTGTTGTCTGACTCGCAATGTAATTGGTACACAGGGGTTCCGGTCATCGAGGTGTGGAAGAGCGATTATCCGATCGCATTCATAAAATTTTACGTTATTCGTGTTCGCGATCCTTGATAGCCGTGAATTGTAGGAAAATTACAAATCCATGCAAAAAGCCCGCGACGGTCGCGCGGGCTTCGATCTTTACTGGACTGGTTACTATTTACTATTTACTTTCGTCTTTTAGGTCGTTGACCTTTACGCCCTTTGATTCGAGTTCGGCGACGATCTGGCGGAAGTTTTGATCGCCTAGTTTTATCACCGCAAACTTATCACCCGCCTGAACGGTCAGCCAGTGCTTTTTCTTCTTAATAAAAAGGAATGGGATCGCGACGATAAAGCCGACAAGTAATGCCGTAGCAATGGCGCCGCCACCTGAGAGCATCGGTTTTTTCGAGAACGAATGGTCCGCCTGTTTTATATCAGCGTATGCGACCTCTCGGGTCTCGTTCTTATATTGAGCTTTGTCGGGAACAACAGTGAAATACTTGTCGTTGAACGTGATGTCAGCGTCCGTTTCAACTGATTTTTTACCGTTTGAAACGATGAGCTCTACATCATAAACATGTGTCTGCGCGAATGCAGACGTGACCGCGCAGATCGAAACGACCAGAACGGCCGTAACCGCTCGCATAACAAATCTACATCCTTGTGGGAATCTAAACATCTTAAACTTCTCCTTAAACGGGTGTTAGGACAGCAGAAGTCTAGCGACGGTCACAGCCATTGTCAACGATTGTCGCAAACGGTTCAGCCCAAACTTGACACAGAAGTCATCTGAGATGCCGAACTTGCCGAAGGCCTCGATTCGCCCTCGCGACGTGGAGGCTGATATCAAACGGGTCGCTTTTGAATCGAATTTGAGATCTGTCTTTAGAGGCGTCAGAGCCTATTCGCTCATCAAAGCAGCGAATCGACCGCGAGCACGGTGTCACAAGGAAGACAGGCCCACGATAACAGATCTAGAAGTTTGCCTTGATCACCTTATTCAGAGACCGGTATCGAGAACGTAATTTCAGAAAAGTCCGAAAGCGCACGATAGTTTTTGCACGCATCTGACGCATTCTTCGTTGAGCGGGCATCTTCCTCGGGATTAAGGATCGAAATGAATTTTGGCTCGCGGAGGAACTGTTTATGTCGCAAATGTATGCGGGTGTTCGCAAAAGAGCTGTCGAGATCGGTCTGGCGGAGGTGGCAAAAGACGTACGAGAGGACTTTGGTCCGAACAGCGGAACCCATATTGATAAGTACTATAGATGGACATATGCGCCCGTAGGTTCCGGAATGGAGTGGTGCGGAATGTTCGTTAACTATTGCTTTCGCCGAGCCGCCGAAGAGTACGGCATGAATCTTCCATGGGGAAATACGACTTTCTGGAAGGGATCGTCTGTCACCGATTGGGCATACGCAAATACGGACGTACTTGTCGGAGAATATCCGATATATCCCGGCGATATTTATGTGATGAACAAGGGCCACATCGGAATGGTTCGGGCGACGACGGCAGAGGGCAGCAGCGTGCTGTATACGATAGACGGGAACCAATCGACATTCAAAGAAGGCGCGAAAAGCCTCGTAACGCGAACGCGTCAACTGGGCGACATGCGATTATTAATAAGGATCTAACGGTTCGCCTGGAGCTTTAGATCGCTGACGGTCGCGTCGGTATTATGCGCGAAGCGAAGGCCGTAGAC
>CAYTDJ010000234.1:0-3749 GCA_964436265.1 uncultured Chloracidobacterium sp.
CACAAGCCCAGATCAACAAGATCCTGGAGGACTCTGGAAGGCATTTCAAAGATGGAATGGCGGCCATGAAGGCTGGCCGCAGGTCGGAATCCGGTGAAAAATTTGATCGATCTGTCGAAACGTTTCTCCTATCGACGATAAACATTCAGCGGGATGCAAAGCTGCAAGCTTGTTATGCACAGTTGATCGAGACCGTCTATCGGTTGGAATTTCCTTCCGATGCTCAGCCGCCCCAGTTTCGAGCTTTGTCTGCAACGTGTGGATGGAAATGGAACGAAGGTGATGTAAAGCTGGCTGATGAGGTGGCCCAACTCGTGAAGCCGGTCAAGAAAGTGCCGAATAGCGACACGTCAGTCATTGCCGCAGTCGTACCGGTAACCGGAGCGGTGGATCCGGTTCAGTTTGTAGGATTCAACAGCCAGAGTTTTGAGCCGTCGCCGCTTGATGAGCTTTCACGTCTTGAACTTACCGCAGACGAACAGGACATCGAAAATAACCCGATCGCCCAACAGCAATACCAGTACATCCAATATGCGGTGTCTAACCGCTCGCTGGGCTTTGCCTTTCAGGTCCACCCGATGATCCAGCAGTACATCAACTACTATCGCGGCCGAGGACGGACGACGATGGAAGTTGGGCTCTACCGCTCGGGAATGTTCATGTCGATGGCTCGCCGCATCTTTCGTGAAGAAGGGATCCCGGAAAACGTTGCATGGCTCGGACAGGTAGAAAGCGCGTGGAAGCCCACGGCAATGTCATGGGCAGCGGCCTCGGGCCTATGGCAGTTCATTCCGGGAACAGGCTCGCGTTTTGGCCTCCGACGTACAGCTCATGTTGATGAACGAAACAGCTTCGACGAAGCGACACGCGCGTCAGCTCGTTATTTGAAGTTCTTGTTCAACCGCTACGGTAATTGGGAATTGGCCATGGCTGCCTACAACTGCGGTGAAGGCAACGTCGATCGAGCTATCCGCCGAGCCGGAGTTGCAAATTTCTGGGCAGCATATCCCTATCTTCCGAAGGAAACGCGTAATTACGTCCCGAATATCCTGGCGACGATCCTGGTGGCAAATAATCCTTCGCAATACGGATTCGGGCACGTTCGTCCGGCACCGTCGCTTCGTTACGACCGGATACGCGTACCGGCGTCGACCAATCTAAGTATCATTGCCCAAGCCTCGGACACAAGCGTTCAGTACATTCGTTACCTGAATCCGCATTTCCGCAGCAACGTCACTCCGCCGGAACCTTACATCGTCAATGTTCCAGCGGGTAAGTCGGATGAGGTCGTCGCGGTATTCAAGCGGCTGCCTGCTTCAAAGGTAAACAACACGAATCTCGCGAATTCGGTGCAAGGCGAAACCTGGCAGACCATTGCGAACCGTACGGGGGTTAGCGTTTCGGACCTGATGGCGGCAAATCCGGGAATGAAGGAGCCGAAGGGCAAGGTTTTCGTTCCTATGGCTACGGGCAATCGCGTCGCGGCTACATCCTACAATCGCCCGTCAAGTTCCTCATCTGCGACGACTGCGAGCAATGTGAAGGTAGTTAAGGCTCAGGCGGGAGATACGGTGACGAAACTGGCGGTCCGCAATGGTGTTGATCCGACCGAGGTCGCCAAATACAATGGTCTTCTGCCGAATTCGGTCTTGGGTGCCGGTCGCGAAATAAAGATACCGACCAAATAGAGGTCGTTCATGTTAGTTTTTTGGGCCGGGGCAATGGACGTCCTGGCCTTTTCGTTTTGCGATGAAGCTTTGGATCACGAGAAATTCAGAGATATCGATAAAGGATCAGCTGGTCACACAGGTGCGCGTTGCCGTAGCGGCAGGTGATCTGAAGGCTGGCGACCGGTTGCCGAGCACTCGCGAGGTCGCCCGGAGGTTCTCTATACATCCAAATACGGTGTCGGCTGCATATCGCGAACTCGCACGCAGTGGGGATGTTGTCAAGCAGGACGGAAGCGGCGTGTTCGTAGCGGAATCGAACGTACGCACTGATGTTCTCGATAGGCTGATCAATGAGATGATCTCTAAGGCCGGGTCGTACGGGTTCGAGAAACAGGACGTGCTGAGGCGAGTCGGGCGGCGGTTGGAAAGCACGAGTGGACCAGTGGGATTTGCGCTTTTCGAACCCAATCCAAACCTTGCGGAGATCGTTGCTCATGAGGTTTCAACTGATACGGGGATATCGGTTACGGTAGTCGGAGCAGACGAACTCGCCGGTGTCCTCGAACGCGGATTGCGGCTGATCGCACTGGCGGATGAGAAGCCGAATCTTGTCGTATATGAATGCACGTTCCTCACCGCGAACTCGGTCGCGATATCGATGGCCGGTCAGACGAGACCCGCATCCAATGACATCGTCGCCATAGTCTCAGCGTGGGAAGAATTTATGACTTACGCACGCGTGTTCCTGATCGCCGCGAAGATCGACGCCGACTCGATCGTCGCCATTTCGACTAGGGACAGAGGATGGCGGTCGAAACTGCGGGCAGCATCGGTGATCATCTGTGATTCGGTTGTCGCAGGCAAGTTGTCGGGCGATAAGCGTGTCCGAATCTTCCCGTTGATAGCGCGTTCTTCTCTCAGCGAACTCAATCCATCCGCCCTTGATCGCAACGCTTAATAGTCGCGATGTCAGCCGCTATTGTTTTTTCAACCATTGACTGCCGACTGATCTATTCCCAACTGTTAGAGATCCGACGCGCACACCTTGTTAAACTGTACTGTCGTTCAACCCTCCGCATCCGTTATTCGGTAGCCTTTTTGATACGAGGTAAACTTAGAATGAAAAAAGCGATCTTTGTATCAACTTTCACGTTCCTGATTCTAATTTCAGGCTGCTTGGCACAATCGGATTGGAGCGCAGTGCGCGATCTGAGGCCCGGGACACGGCTTATTATTTTAGAACGCAGCGGAGCCGAAACGAAGGCCCGAGTCAGTCGTGGGGACGATACGATAGTATTTCTCGACAAGGGGCGCACGATCGCACGCGATGCGATCGCCCGGGTATACCTGACGAAGCGCGGATCGATCTTGAAGCGTGCTCTGATCGGAGCGGCGGCTGGTGCCGGGATCGGAGTTGCGATCGGAATTGGGGTTACTGCGGCTACCAAGAGTAACGGGCTTGCGGCGGCCGGTGGATTTCTGATCGGGATCCCGGCCGGTGCCGCGGTTGGCGCTGCGACCGCCGAAAGAAAACGAGGAAGGCTGATCTATTCGGCGGACTGAAGATAGTACGAATGCGTAAGATCACACTTGACTTTGTTTTGAATTGTAACTAGAATCGTTACAGTTATGGCGGCGAACAGTCAATTTTCAATGGCGGTGCACGTGCTGTCGATGCTTGCGAGGTCGAAGGATGAAAATCTCAAATCCGACTTTATCGCAGGCAGCGTCAACACAAATGCGGTCGTGATCCGCCGACTGTTGGGCCAGTTGAGTCAGGCCAAACTCGTGATCTCACAGACAGGAGCAAATGGAGGTACACGCCTCGCGCGGCGTCCTAGTGAGATCTCCCTTGCCGAGATCTACAAAGCAGTAAACTGCGGTGAGGTTTTTGCCTTGCATGCAAAGGAACCAAACAGGGACTGCCCGGTCGGCAAAAACATAGAAGCGGTCTTATGCTGCCTGCAAAAGGAGATCGATAAGGGTATCGTTGAGAAGCTGTCTGCATATTCGCTTCAAAACCTGTTTGAAATGGTTGCAGAGAATCCTGCGTGAAATTTTTTTGAACGCATTTGTAGC
>CAYTDJ010000234.1:3849-5034 GCA_964436265.1 uncultured Chloracidobacterium sp.
TTCGAGCAAAGGGAAGGTTTTCATATGTTGATGAAATTGAATGATTGTCTGACTGTTGAGATCGGTCCGCCGCAGTTTTTGCTCAATGCGACGACCGGGCTACTGCGTCTATATCCATTATTCTTGAAAGCAAGTCTGCTTCTTCAGCGTTTCGTTCAGTAATTGCTGAACCGGAGGATAACAAGGGGGGGACGAGATGAAACATTACCTAGAACGGTCAATGTCGTCTGTGGAATACACGGAACTTATTGAAAAGCTGGTAATTGAGGGGAAAACGACAGGTCCGACCCAGATCGGAGCGCTTGCAGATTTTACAAGACTCAATCTGCAGAGAATGAAGCGACTCTCGAAGACGGTTGAGATAAACAATGGATCGAAGATCGCGCTGAAAGAAAACGCCCGTCCCATGTACTGGTTGGTTATCACCGAAGCTTGGTGCGGCGACGCAGCACAAAATATTCCGGTGATTGAGAAAATTGCCGCCGAGAACGATAATATTGAAACACGTTATATCTTGCGTGATGAGAATCCTGAATTGATGGACCGGTTTTTGACCGACGGAACGCGATCGATCCCGAAACTCGTAGCAATTGACCGAGAAAGTCTGGAGATATTGGGGACTTGGGGACCGCGTCCTGTAAAGGCTCGCCAGTTGTTTCTCGATCTGAAGGAAAAGGGGATCGAGAGGCCATTGATAAACGAAGAAATGCAGCGATGGTATAACGACGACAAGGGCCGGTCTATGGTCAATGAATTTGTGGAATTGCTTGCGGTCTGGGGCGGCCAACGCGCGGTTCGTGCCCGGGCATGATAGTTAGAGAGTAAACAGATCTATTTTTAGGAGAGATTGAATGAAGTTGCTTGCGATCTTGGTTCTTGGACTTTCGATATTTGTGGCGGCATGTGAAGATCCCGCAGCAAACAAGGCAAAAGCGACGGTTAATGAAACATCCGTCAACAAGCCAGCCAATTCTGCCCCGGCGCCGGCAACGCCCGCAACGGCACCAAAGGGCGAAGCGCTTGCGATAAGTGCAGAGAATTCAAAGGTAGAGTTCACAGGTTCAAAAGTCACTGGCAAACATGATGGCGGGTTCAAACAATTTACGGGAGCGATCGACCTCGTAAACAATAAGGTTGAAGAAAGCAGCGTTTATGTCGATATTGACGCGACATCCGTGTTTACGG
>CAYTDJ010000235.1:0-5021 GCA_964436265.1 uncultured Chloracidobacterium sp.
CGGGGCAGGTCAGATCGGTCTCCGCTGCTAATGCAACACGTCCGATACTCCCGGCAAACGGCGGGATTCGCCAAGTCAACGCCCTGATAAATTTCGGGAAAGCGGATTATGACGGCCTTCAAACACAAGTTTCGTATCGCGGGAATCGTCGTATCTATTTTTCGGCAAGCTATACGCTCTCAAATGCTACGAATACAACGGAACCTGATGGAAACGGGATCGCACCGAACCAGGCAATTCTAACTCGGCTCGGAGAGGAAGAACGCGGACCGAGCGTCGTCGATCAGCGGCACCGCGCCGTACTCACCTTTATATACAGATTTCCGTGGAACATAACTGCCGGAACCGTAACGCAGCTTGCTTCGGCACGCCCATTCAACGCAACGACGGGAATAGACAATAACGGCGACGGCTCTAACAATGATCGACCGGTAATAGACGGCAAGGTCATGGCAAAATCAGCATTCCGTGGTACCGGAACTCAGGACGTTTCGATCTTCGTATCTCATAGGATCAGGCTTTCAGAATCCGCGGCACTCGTACTTCGAATCGAAGGATTCAACATCTTCAACCATGTGAATATGCTCGGCCGCGGCCAGACGGTCTATTCGACGATCATCGGCGGATCAGATACGGCTACGCCGCGAGCGGACTTCGGCGCTTTTTCGACGACCTATACTAACGCGTCTAGGACAAACGCAATTCCCGCATTTGCCAATATCGACCCGCCGAGAATGTTTCAGCTTCAGGCGAGATTTGTATTTTGAGAGAGGACGAGCGGATGTTCCCGAAAATGTTACAAAGGCGGATGCAAATTGCACTTGCTTTAGCGATCGTTTCCATAGCAGCCGTGAGCTGTGGACGATTTGCGAATCAAACGAACGATAGTGCCGGCGATCGTGTCGTTGTCATTTCATCGATCTACAACGAGATCATTTGGGCTCTCGGGGCGCAAGACAAGGTCGTCGGCGTAGATCTCTCTAGTACCTATCCGCCGGAAATAAAGAACACAACAACCGTCGGATATCACAGGGCTTTGAGCGCAGAAGGAATACTTTCGCTTCATCCGACCGCGATCATTCACGACAACAACATTGGCCCGCCTCAGGTCGTCGAGCAACTTCAAGGATTGAACATTCCCATGAAGTCCTTTGAAGCAAAGAACGACTCGCTAGACGGCACCAAGGCTTTGATCAGGGAAATGGGTTCGTACTTCAAAAAGGAGGCTCGAGCGGAAGATCTTTGCAAAACGCTCGACGAGCAGATGGCTGCTGCTCTTGAACAAACTAAACAATACACTGAACATCCCCGCGTAGCAGTCATCCATTTCGGAAGAGCTTCGAACGTCTATCTGGTGGTTGGTAAACGAGGGCGCGGTGACGCTGCCAGTGCAGGACAGATGGTCGAATGGGCGGGAGGCGAGATGGCGATAGACGCCGAAGGTATGCAGCGAATGGCGTCTCCGGAACTTGTTGCACAGGCAAACCCCGATGTAATACTTGTCACCGATTATGGGTTCGACCGTCTCGGAGGCTCGATAGAAGATATCAAGTCCCTTCCCGGTGTCGCTACTTCGAACGCCGCGAAGAACAATCGGATCTACAGGATCGAAGAAGATCAACTAATGTACTTCGGCCCGAGGACGGGAGAAAATGTTTTGAGGTTAGCCCGGATCATCCATCAAAAATGACATCAGGCCGTCTAAGTTCCACAACACTGCTCATTGGTCTTACCGTCGCTATGCTCGCCGCCCTTGCCGCATCGATCCGGTTTGGAGCGATTGACTTCACGATCAACGATATTTTTGCCGCCATTGGATCGCTTGTTCCGGGCAGTCCAGAGGCATCTCTCGACCAGCGCATCTTCCTTGAACTTCGGCTTCCCAGGACAATTCTTTGCCTTGTTGTCGGCGCCAGTCTTGGCGTCGGAGGCACATTGATGCAAGCACTGTTTCGAAACCCGATAGTCGAACCCGGACTCGTCGGGACTTCCAGCGGAGCAGCGTTCGGCTCTGCGATGTTCTTTGTATTGGGCGGTGTTTTCAATTTCGGGTCGGGCCTTTTCGCCCTCCCGTTTGCAGCGTGCATTGGCGGCGTCATTTCGACCTATCTCGTGTTTCTACTTGCGCGTTCACGCGAGAACGGTCGGGCTTCTATCGTAATGCTCTTGCTGACCGGCCTCGCGATCAACGCGTTGTTCATGAGTGCGATCGGATTTCTTTCATACATAGCGCGTGATCCACAGGCTCGTTCCATCACATTTTGGAGCCTGGGCACTTTGTCCGGCGCAAGTTGGACCGCAGTTAAGATCGTTTCGGTATCGACAATTGGCGGAACGCTGGTGGCGCTTCGATATGCAAAACAGCTTAACGCACTGATGATCGGCGAAGAAGAGGCAACCTATCTTGGCGTTAACGTAAACCGCCTAAAATGGATCATTCTCTCGATCAACGTCGTGATCGTGGCGGTAGCTACCGCGTTCACGGGCGTCATCGGCTTTGTCGGCTTGATAGTGCCGCATATTCTCAGAATGACGCGTGGAGCAGATAATCGCTTTCTGATCGTGGGAAGCGCTATCGTTGGCGCGACACTTCTAAGCTTCGCCGACCTAGTTGCACGCGTCAGCCTGCGACCGGCAGAACTTCCTATCGGTATCGTTACGTCGGCTGTTGGAGTGCCAGTATTCCTCTTTCTTCTTCGGCGGAGCAATTACGTTTACTAGCGATGCTGACCGCAAAAAATATCACGTTTCGTGTAAACGGACGGGAACTTCTTTCAGACGTTTCCGCCGAGTTTGCTGCTGGAAAGCTGCACCTGATTACCGGCCCGAACGGGGCCGGCAAGACAACCCTTATCAAAATATTGGCCCGACTTCTCAAACCTACCTGTGGCTCGGTTGAATATGACGGAGAGGATGTCGCTGCCGCGAACGAATTGATGCTCGCGCGCCGACGTGCCGTTCTGTCGCAGGCAGTCGAGGTAGCATTTCCACTTACCGTCCGCGAGGTCATTATGATGGGGCGTTATCCGCATTTTGGCGGGCAACCGGGACCGGTCGACGAACGAATAGTCGAAGACGTAATGGAAATGTTCGAAGTCGCGGAATTTGCTGCGAGGAACTACCAAACACTGAGCGGAGGAGAACGCCAACGGGTTAATTTCGCACGGGTTCTTGCTCAGCTGCAAAGGAGTCACGATGACGGACCTCATCAATGCCGATACCTTTTTCTTGACGAACCGCTGACATTTCTCGACATTCGCCATCAGATCGACTTTATGAAGAAGATCCGAACGTTTGCTGATTCTCCCGGTGTCGTTACCGTCGGCGTCGTACACGATCTAAACCTTGCGGCCAGATTCGCCGACCAGATCCTAATTCTAAATGAAGGCCGCATTGTTGCCGCAGGTTCTCCCTCTGAAGTTCTGACCGCCGAGACCATCCTCAATGTATTCGGCGTGGAACCAAGGTTTGTCGAGAACGGAGAATCAGGACCGCACATGATCCTCGAGTAGCGGAAATTTTATGTAAGAAATTTCGAATCGAATGCCCTGGGCAGGAGTTCGCTCATCTGAATGGTCTCGGATTTACCGTGAAGATTGGCAAGTATCACCGGAACGTCGCCGCAAAACTCCCAGATGATCTGACGGCATACGCCGCACGGCGGAGTGAGCTCCTCGGTATCGACAACGACCGCGATACGGCCAAACTTGGTAACGCCTCGAGAAATGCCTTTCCAGATAGCTACTCGCTCGGCACAAACGGTCAGCCCGTAGCTGGCGGATTCAACATTGCAGCCAGTATAAATGTCGCCTTCTTCGGTCTCGACGGCGGCGCCGACTTTGAAATTCGAATAGGGCGCGTAGGCACGCGTGCGAACATCTGCCGCCGCATCGATCAATTCTTGTTCAGTGTGTTTCATTATCTAGGCTAATACCGTTTTTTGCTCGTTCAGCTTTTCGCGTATCATCCCGCATAGAAATTCGACGGTGATACCTGAATTGGACCCCTCAGGAATGATTATGTGCGCATGTCGTTTTGAAGGCTCGACAAATTCGAAATGCATCGGCCTTATCGTCCGCTCATACTGATCAAGCGTTCGTTCGAAGCTGCGTCCCCGCTCGTTTATGTCTCGGCGCATTCGCCGCATAAGACGCACGTCATCCGGCGTATCCACAAAAATGCGGATATCGATGAGGTCAAGCACCCGCGGTTCTGAGAAGATCAGAATGCCCTCGATGATCACGATCGGTTTAGGCTCGATGATCTCGATACGGTCGCTTCGTGTGTGCGTGACCATGTCGTAAACCGGCATTTCGACCGTCAGACCTTGTTTGAGCCGCATGATGTGGTTGACCAGCATCTCGCTGTCGATCGAATCGGGATGATCGAAATTTGCTTGATGCCTCTCATCGAGAGGCATGTCCGCCAGATTTCTGTAATAGGAATCCTGTTCTATCAGGACGACCTTATCCTCGCCGACCGTGTCCACTATCGATCGCGCAATGGTGGTCTTTCCCGAACCGGTTCCCCCGCAAATGCCAATTATCATAGTCTCGCAATTATTCGACGCAGCAATTCTTTGAAAATATCGGCCACGCGCGCTCCGGTTTCCATTACTTCATCATGGTTGATGTTCTCGCCTGTCATTCCCGCCGCAAAATTTGTGATGCACGAGATGCCAAGGACCTTAATTCCCTGATGGCGGGCCGCTATTGCCTCAGGCACGGTTGACATCCCCAAGGCATTCGCTCCAAGCAGCCGATACATCCTCACTTCTGAAGGTGTTTCATAGGTCGGGCCTGACAGGGCACAATAAACTCCGCGATGCAGAAAGTCAGTGCGTTCTGCGTCCTTCCCTTTTTCAAATCGCTCGTGCGCGATCTCGGTCGCCTCTTCGTCCGCGATCTTCTGCAGATCCCTGTCATAGACCTGGGTCATGTCAGGAAACCGCGCGCCATACCGCTCGTCGTTTTTCCCCCGCAAAGGATTCACCCCCATGCAGTTCATGTGATCCGTGATCA
>CAYTDJ010000236.1:0-4992 GCA_964436265.1 uncultured Chloracidobacterium sp.
CTTGTTCTAAATGGCGGGATCGACCAGAAGATGTTTCTCGACGCGAACACCGAACATGTCTTCGTTTACGCAAAGATCGCTGAGTTTCTACCGGGCGTTCGTGAAGCCTTCCGTGAAGCTGATTTTTTGTTAAATCTCGAAGAGCTCGTGCGCGCAACGCCGAATTTTGAGGTTAAAATGGAAGGGCGAAAGCGCCTGTCTGCGATCTGGACCCAGACAGGAGATCAAACTAGTGAAACTGAAGAAGGCATTAAAGCGAAGAGGTGAGTATGAGCAGTATCTGTTTGCCAAATGCGAAGATTAGCGAACGTCAAAAGCCGGACATACGCAGATCGATCTACAGCAGCATAGCGCTTGGTTTGATCTGGGCAATCAACATTTTGGTAGTGATATTTGGACTACCCTTCCTGATCTTTGGAAAGCTCAAATATCGAACGCCGAAAACACTGTCCTGAGGTTGACCTCGATTTCAAGCAAAGGAGCCTAAAGACGCAAGTCCAGGCTCCTTTTTGCGTTAGATCTACAAAGTTCAAGACAAAAAATATTTTTCCAAAGTTTTCTCGAATTCTTTAAGACTTTTTCGTTTTCCCATCTGTCTAATGCCGACATAAGAGGCTAAAAATGGCTTCTTAATGATACGGCGAACGGCCCGCTGAAACCCGGCCGGCATTTATACGGAGCTCAATGAATCATAGACTAAAGATCATCGCCATTTTCGGATTGTTCGCTTTCAGCTCTTTCACAGCTTTAGCTCAACCACGTCGCGAAATAAACCTTAGAGGAGAACAGTGGAGGGACTGGGACCTATCCGGATCGATCATCAATAGGACGGCGACTCATTCAAACATTGCCATCGACCCGAGCGATCCAAGTGGGAACACTGCATTCGTCAATTCTGGTAACGTTTGCGTCGGTCAGAACCTTGTTCTGGGAAACTTCATCGGAACAGACAAACAGGTCCGCAACTCCGTCGGCTATGTAAATAATTACGGATCAAACAGTGCGGTTCGGCGACCTTCGACCGATCGACTCCCGCGTCCCAGATCGCTTTGCACGAACGAATTTATAAAATCCGCGAGATTTGAATGACCGAGCCGCTGCCAATTTCGATTTCCAACTTATGGCATGACGTGCTATAAATGAAACTGTGGCACGCTATGTCATTAAACGCGACGGAAGACAGCTTCCGGAACGGCTCACTCGATATAAAACCGAGCTGAACGATGAACAGTTTCGTGTTGTAACCGCACCGCCAAAGGCTGCGTTGGTGGTCGCCGGTGCTGGAACCGGAAAAACACGAGCGATAACTTACCGGGTCGCCTACTTGATCGAACAGGGTATCTCACCTCAGAGAATACTTCTCGCAACGTTCACGAATCGTGCCTCTCGAGAGATGCTACGCCGTGTCGAATCGCTGACCGGTTCGCAAAATGTGCATCGGGTCTGGGGAGGAACGTTTCATCGCATCGGCAACCTCATTCTCCGCCGCCATGCGGTTTCTATAGGATACGATTCGAACTTCTCGATCCTCGACAGCGAGGACGCACGTGATCTCATAAACGTTTGCATCGAGGATGCGGCCATCGATACAAAAGCTAAACGATTTCCTAAAGCCGATGTCGTCCAGGACATCATTTCCTACGCCAGCAATACCGATAGATCTGTTGATGAGATCGTCATTGACAAATATCCGTATTTTGAGCCGCTTATCCGGCAGATAAAGCGAGTCGATGAGACCTATCAACACCGAAAGCTCGAGCGTAACGTGATGGACTATGACGACCTCCTGCTTAACTGGAAGCGATTGCTGTTAGAAAAACCAGAGATCGCATCGCTTTATGCCGAACAGTTTCAGCACATTCTCGTCGATGAGTATCAGGACACGAACCGGCTGCAGGCCGAGATAATCGACCTTTTGGCCGCGAAACACAGGAACGTGATGGTAGTCGGCGATGATGCACAGTCGATCTTTGCCTGGCGCGGTGCTGAGTTTACGAACATTTACGAATTCCCAAAACGATATCCGGAAGCACAGATGTTCAAGCTGGAAACAAATTATCGGTCAACACCTGAGATACTCGGCCTCGCGAATGTTTCGATTTCCAATAATCGCAAACAGTTTCCGAAGACATTGACTGCCGTAAAGCGGTCTCGCGATGCAAAACCGGCACTGGTTCCCTGTTCCGACGTCGATCAGCAGTCCGCTTTCATCGCTTCCCGGATATTGGAATTGCGCGATGAAGGCACTAGCCTCGAGGACATCGCGGTGATCTATCGTTCGCATTACCATTCGGTGGAACTGCAGCTTGAATTGTCACGCCGAAACATTCCCTACCGAGTGCGATCAGGAGTGCGGTTCTTTGAGCAGGCTCATATAAAGGACGTGGTTTCGTACCTGAAGGTCATCGTCAATCCGCGTGACGAACTTGCGTGGAAACGCGTGCTGAAGATGATCCCCGGTATTGGTTCGGCTACCGCGGCACGCGTGTTCGAAGCGATCACGACTGGAATGGGGAGCATCAAGTTACCCGTAGATCATGAACGGGACGCTCATGGCTCCACTTACGCTCTTGTTCAAGCGGTTCCTAACGCCTTTCCACGACTTCGTTCCAGTCAGCCGTTTCGCAGCTTTATAGTCATGCTCGAACTCCTTTCGTCACAGGAAAACCGCAATAATCCGTCGAAACAGATCTCCCTAATACTGGAACACGGATACGAACAATATCTTCAAGAGAATTTCGAGAACGCCGAAACGCGAGCCGAGGATATTCGCGGGCTTTCGCTTTATGCACAGCGATATGATTCGACAGAGACGTTTTTATCTGAGTTGGCTTTACTCACGACGGAACGATTCAAGGAACCCACGCCGCTAGTCGGCGAAGAGGTCGTTTCCGGCAGTGAGGAAGACGAATTGCTGACTCTCACGAGCGTTCATCAGGCAAAGGGCCTGGAATGGAAGGCTGTCTTTATGATCTGGGCGGCCGAGGGTAAATTTCCGAGTCCCCGTTCACTCCGCGAGATCGACAGCGAAGAGGAAGAGCGCCGACTCTGGTACGTTGCTCTCACGCGTGCTAAGGATGAGCTTTACATAACTTATCCGCTGCTTATGACGGACTACAATCGGCAAACGGTTCTGCAAAAGCCGTCACGGTTCGTTACGGAATGCCCGCCCGCGATGTTTGAGATCTGGAACCTGGAAGAAGAAACACAAGATGCATTTGACCGGCCATTGGCGATCGCCGCCTCAGATGAATTTATCAACTGAGTCAGGCAAATAAAGTGTAAGATTATCGTCGTAAAGGCAGTTCACGTACCGGAGGTGCGGCGATGGGTGCAAAGGAACAAATGATCGCGATACTTCGCGATCGCGACACGGCCAGGATCCGCTTCACATATCGAAGCGGCGGCTACACCGCTACTATTAACCAAGGCGTGTTTACGCGTGTGGCAGACGAACTTCGGGACGGGCATTTGAACGTTGTCGAAGGCCGCCATAGCGGAAACCGCATCACCTATAGTTCGTGGCGCGAAGGGTCGAACGCAGCAAATACGTTCTATCTGGGAGAAAACCCTCGTTGGTCACGCGATTTCAACGGCCTCGTCGTACACGAATCGATCCACGCTTATTTCGATGTAACCCGAACGGAAATGCCGTGGCTTCACAACGAGACGATCGCATACATCGCTCAAGGATATTATCTTAGAAATTCCGGGTATCCACATTCGAGAATGGAAGAAGACGAGCCCTACGAGGTGGGCTGGCAGGCCGCGATGGAATTGGCCCGCGGCCGAAGCGGATCGGATTGGATACAGTCGCTGCAGGACCTTCTCCGAAACGATTCGAGGTATTCGTCATATATAACCCAGTCGTACACGGGCGACGGTTAATTCACCCTACTTCGGCTGCTGTTGCGAAAGACAGTGAATAGTTCCTAATCCCCAAACAAGGTCGCGGGAGTGAATTCCGACGACCTTTCTCTTTGGAAAAAGTTCTGCGAGTATGCCCAGCGCCATCCGGTCGTTGGGGTCATTGAACGTAGGGACAAGGACGGAAGAATTAGTGATCAGAAAATTTGCGTAGCTCGCCGGAAGCCTCTGTCCGCGATAGATAACGGGTTCAGGCATCGGCAAAAATGCGACATCGATCTTTGCGCCGTTCTCAAGCCTCATTCCTTCAAGCCTTTCCCGATTCTCCTCAAGCAGTGAATAGTTTGCGTCTTTTGGATCCGCCTCCCGGCAAAGCACGACGGTTTTCCGATCGACAAATCTGCAGAGATCGTCGACATGGCCGTGCGTATCGTCGCCGGCAATTCCCTTCCCCAGCCAAAGCACATTGGTTGCCCCAAGGCACTCGGCAAGCACTTGCTCGTAATCCGCTCTCGTCATTCCCGGATTGCGTACCTGTACCTCGGGATCGAGCAAACACTCTTCCGTGGTCAGGAGTGTGCCTCGGCCGTTCACGTCGATCGCTCCGCCTTCAAGAACGATATGGCGTTTGTTGTGCTCGGCCTTGAAATACGGCTTCTTGAGTTTCGTTGCCAGCGTTTTCGCGATCTTAGTATCAAGTTCGTGGTCGGCGTACTTCGCCCAGCCGTTGAACTTGAAACCGACAACGGCGACCTCAGATTCAGATTCCGGCCGCGCGCTTACGCTCGCTGTTCTGACGAAGATCGGACCGGTGTCGCGAGTCCATCCGCGGTTCGAAGGGACTCGAAAGAACTCTACCCGTTCAAGGGACACATCCGAACGCTTCAGGATCGTGATGGCTTTTGTTTCATGGGCCGCGTCGTTGACGATGATCCTAGCCGTTTCGCTCTCAGCTATTCGCCTAACGATCTCGGCATAAACGAAATGAATTGTCGAGATCTTGCCCGGCCAATCAGTCGGATTGCTCGGCCAGCCAAGCCAAACGGCCTCATGCGGTTCCCATTCGGCGGGCATCAGATATCTATGTGATTCTTCCGGTGATTTTCCGATAGTCAGTCAATAACT
>CAYTDJ010000237.1:0-4952 GCA_964436265.1 uncultured Chloracidobacterium sp.
CGAAAGGCATTTCTACACTTCGTCGAGTTGCGGCGTCTGCGGCAAAAGTTCGATCGAGGCACTTCGTACCGGTGTCGAAACCTTGAGAGACGATCTGACCGCAACTATCGAAATGGAAATGCTGCACGCTCTGCCCGAGAAACTTCTCGCAAAACAATCAGCATTCGAAAGAACGGGCGGATTGCACGCTTCGGCGATATTCGATCTCGACGGAAGCGTGAGTTCGATCGCAGAAGATGTCGGCCGGCACAACGCGCTCGACAAAGTTATTGGTGCAAAGTTCTTAAGTGGCGAATTGCCGCTCTCGGATAAGCTTCTCTTGGTAAGCGGCCGGGCGAGCTTCGAGCTTGTGCAGAAAGCATTGATGGCGGGAATTCCCATTCTCGCGGCAGTCGGTGCACCATCAAGCCTCGCGGTCGAACTCGCGCGGGAATTTGGGATGACGCTTATCGGGTTTTTACGCGGCGGGCGGTTTAATATATACACCGGTGAGGAGCGTATAACCGTTGGTGGGTAAGTTTGAGACTGTTCGACGCTTTTTGTGTCCTTTGGGTCCTAACTTAGCGACCTTTGTGTTAAATACCGACTAAACACGAAGGCCACAAAGGGAAGACACAAAGTTCACAAGAGAAACACTTTCGAATTTTAACCCGACCCACATGCGAGGAACGCGGTCGCTTGCCGACAGTATTTCAATCTCGGCGGCATGATCCGCGAATAAACGCGACACTCACCCAACAGGTCTGGCTTCTTACATTTGATGAAAGATGACTCGGAAAAATTGAAGATCACGCCGCCGCCGGATGTTTCGGCGGGCATCCACGCGGTGACAAATGCTTTGCGGCATCTTTACGGCAAGATGGGCGTTGTTCGGGCAACGCGAGGAATGCTGAAGCTTAATCAAAAGGGCGGCATAGATTGCCAGTCGTGTGCCTGGCCTGACCCAGAGCATCGTACGATAAACGAATTCTGCGAAAACGGCGCAAAAGCACTCTCTGATGAGGCGACCCGAAAAAAGATCGGACGGGAATTCTTTGCATCGCATTCGGTCAAAGAACTTGCCTCGCAAACCGATTTCTGGCTCAACCAGCAGGGCCGCCTGACCGAACCGCTGATACTTCGCGAGGGAAGCGAACACTACGAACCGGTCGAGTGGGACGAGGCGATCGCAATTATTGCGAACACGCTGAATGACCTCGCCTCGCCCGACGAGGCCATCTTTTACACCTCTGGCCGCACATCAAACGAAGCGGCGTTCCTGTATCAGCTCTTCGTTCGAAAGTTCGGGACGAACAATCTGCCTGATTGTTCGAATATGTGTCACGAATCTACGAGCGTTGCGCTGGCAGAATCGATCGGGCTTGGGAAAGCGACCATCCGGTTAGAGGATTTCGAGCAAACAGATCTGGTGATCGTCATCGGACAAAATCCCGGCACTAATGCTCCGCGTATGCTCTCGTCGCTTGCGGCCGCAAAGAAAGCGGGAGCAAAGATGATCGCAATCAATCCGCTGCCCGAGGTCGGCCTGACGAGTTTCGTAGATCCAAATCCGCAGCATGGGAATCCGTTTTCGGTATTGGGGTTTCGTCCCGAAAAACTAGCCGATCTCCACATGCCGGTTCGTATAGGCGGCGATATGGCGGTGCTCAAAGGCCTGATGAAGTTTCTTCTAGAACGGGAACGACGCGTACCAAATAGCACGTTCGACCACGAATTTATAACGGCCAAAACCGCAGGCTATGACGAACTCATCGTCACGCTGGACGAAACTTCGTGGGATGAGATCTATGCGGCGTCGCGTCTGAGCCGCGAACAATTTGAAGAGGCCGGTGAGATGATCGCCGCGTCGAACGGGTTTATTACTTGTTGGGCAATGGGCGTGACGCAACACGTCGAGGCCGTCGCAACGATACAGGACATTGTAAACCTGCATTTACTTCGCGGTGCGATCGGCAAACCGGGAGCCGGGCTGTGCCCCGTCCGCGGCCATTCCAATGTTCAGGGCGACCGAACTATGGGCATCTGGGAAAAGATGACGCCCGTTTTCCGCGACAATCTTGAACGCGAATTCGCATTTGATACACCTGAAAAGGACGGTCTCAATACTGTCGAAAGCATTGCCGCGATGAGTGACGGAAGAGCCAAAGTTTTCTTCGCGATGGGCGGGAACTTTGCCGCCGCATCGCCGGATACACAGGCTGTCTCCCACGCATTGCAGAATTGCGATCTGACCGTACAGGTCATAACGAAACTGAACCGGACCGCTCTGACGCCGGGCCGAACGTCGATAATTCTGCCCTGCCTCGGGCGTTCCGAGATCGACCGTCAAGCGAGCGGCGAACAGATCGTCTCTACCGAAAGCACGATGCTGAACGTACAGATGTCGAAAGGTATTTTCGAACCCGCTTCCGATCTGCTCAGAAGCGAAACGTGGATCGTTTGCCAGCTTGCAAAAGCGACTCTTGGCCACGGAAGCGAACTTGACTGGGACGGCTTCGCCGCCGATTACGACCGTATCCGCGATTCGATCGAGCGCGTGGTTCCGGGTTTCGATGATTACAACGAACGCATCCGCGTACCCGGCGGATTCTATTTGCCAAATCCTCCGAGAGAAGGGAATTTTCCGACCGCCTCGGGCAAGGCGCTTTTCAGACCGAGCGTGCTTGAGAAAATTGACCTTCCGCCGGGACGATTGTTGATGACCACGATCCGCTCGCACGATCAATTCAACACGACGATCTACGGCCTCGATGACCGCTATCGCGGGATCGACGGCGGCCGCCACGTGATCTTTATGAACGAAGCCGACATCGCCAAACTTGGGCTCTCAGATCGACAATTGGTGGACATCACGAGCCATTTCGATGACGGCGAACGAAGCGTTTCCAGCTTTACTGTCGTCGAATATAAAATACCCGCGGGCTGCTGTGCCACTTATTTTCCCGAGGCCAATCCGCTCATCCCGCTGGGCAGCCGGGCAAAGCGCAGTTTTACCCCGACCTCAAAGTGCGTGGTTGTTTCCGTCAGGCCCGCCAAATAAATGCAGATCGAATCTTTCATTTTGGTTGGCGGACGATCGACTCGGTTCGGTGTCGATAAGGCGACATTTGAATTTGAGGGCGAGACCCTTGCGGAACGTGCCGCTCGGGTCGCCGAAACAGCGCTTGCGTCTGCTCCGGCCGTCTTTGTTGCCGCCTCCGTGTCGTCATTTCCGGAGATCGGCGGACGAAATGTAATTTACGACATTATCCCGGATCGCGGGGCGGCAGGGGCGATACACGCGGCAATGACCAACGCCCGAACGGAATGGATCTTTGTGCTTGCCTGCGACCTGCCGTTCGTTTCGGCCGAATTTGTTTCGTTGATGCGCGAACGCATTGAACCGGAGTTTGCCGCGGTTGTACCCGTTCAGGCCGATGGCCGATGGCAGCCGCTTTGCGGGTTTTATCGGGTTGCAGATGGTTTGCCTGTGCTCACTTCGGCATTGACGTCATCAGAAAGACATCCATCGTTCAGGAATCTGCTTTCTGGTTTGAACGTAAGGATGATCGGCCTGGACGATCATCGAGATCTGCCAAACTCTGGCCGGCTTCTGCGAAATGTGAATACCCTCGAGGATCTGACGGCCGTTTAACGGTACTGCTCGATTTTCTTTAATGTGACCGTGTGGCAAAATAGGAAAAATGGAACTCGTTCTTGATAAGTTTCACGAAGAGTGCGGCATTTTCGGCATCTTTGGCCACTCTGAGGCTTCGACATTGACGCAGCTTGGGCTGTTTGCACAGCAGCATCGCGGTCAGGAGGCATGCGGCATCGTTTCAAGCGATGGAAATGAGCTTCACGAATTTCGCTCCATCGGTCTCGTAGCGGATGTGCTCAACGAAGACGTGCTCCGAAAGCTCACCGGATCGAGTGCGATAGGGCACACGAGGTATTCGACCGCCGGCAGAAACACGATCAAGGAAGTCCAGCCGTTTTCGGTCACGTGCCAGCACGGAGACATCGCGGTCTGTCACAACGGGAATCTTCCGTTTGCCAATCAAAAGCGTGATGAGCTCGAACGCAAGGGCGCGATATTCTCCTCGACGTCAGATACAGAGACGATTCTCCACAGCATCGCGAGGACCGACGCACGATCGGCCGTCGCGGCGATAGAAAGCGTGCTCAAAGATACGGAAGGAGCATTCTCGCTTTTATTTCTGACTCCGGACAAATTGATCGCAGTCCGTGATCCGAGAGGTTTCCGTCCGCTCAATCTGGGAAAACTGGGCGATGCATGGTGCGTTGCTTCGGAAACCTGCGCCTTTGACCTTATCGACGCTAAATATGTCCGCGAGATCGAACCCGGGGAAATGCTTATCATCGACGCCGATGGCATCCATTCGACAAAGCCTTTTGACGAAAAACCGAGATCGGTCTGCACGTTCGAGCACGTTTATTTCTCCCGGCCGGATTCGATCATTTACGGCAAGTCAGTAAATGAATCCCGGCACAAGATGGGCAAGCAACTCGCACTCGAGCATCCAGCCGATGCCGATCTAGTGGTGCCAGTGCCCGATTCCGGCGTCGCTGCCGCTATCGGCTTTGCAAAGCAGTCCGGTATCAATTTCCGTCAGGCGATAATTCGTAACCATTACGTCGGCCGGACGTTCATCGAGCCTACACAGTCGATCCGCTCTTTCGGAGTGCGATTAAAGCTAAATCCGGTTAAGGACCTTATCAACGGACAGCGAGTGGTTCTTGTAGACGATTCGATCGTTCGCGGAACTACGTCAAAAAAGATCGTTGAGATGGTTCGTGAGGCTGGCGCCACCGAAGTTCACATTCGCATTTCTTGCCCACCGACGACCAATTCGTGCTATTACGGCGTCGATACTCCTCACCGGCAAGACCTCATCGCATCGCGAATGACGACCGAAGAGGTCTGTGAATATATCGGGGCCGATTCGCTC
>CAYTDJ010000238.1:0-4916 GCA_964436265.1 uncultured Chloracidobacterium sp.
GTCAGGATAGAGAGTTCCCTGGACGAGCCATTTCACGTCACCGATCTTGTGTGCTTCGGCATCGAAAACGTCGATGAACTTGCTGCCGATAGCTTTGCGCTTCATTTCCGGATCGATCACGCCGTCGAGTACCGAATAAAATTCCCGCGAAGCATCGACGCCGATCACATTCAGGTGAAGATTTTCGTTGTAAACCGAGAGCGTGTCTTCAAACTCGCGGTAACGAAGCAGGCCATTGTTTACGAAAATACACGTTTGCCTATCGCCGATCGCTTCGTGTACGAGCACCGCCGCTACGGTCGAATCGACGCCCCCGCTCAAACCGCATACGACGCGGTCGTCGGGCCCGACCGTAGCGCGTATCTTTTCGATCTCTTCCTTGATAAAACTCGCCGGCGTCCAATCGCCTTTGCATCCGCACACATTGAACAGGAAATTGCGAAGCACCTCTTTGCCAAGCGGCGTGTGCGAAACCTCGGGATGAAACTGAACGCAGTAAATTCCGCGTTCGTCCGATGCCATCGCGGTGATCACATGGCCGGTGGGCGCGGTCTTGTGAAATCCGGGCGGCACTTCGGTCACGCGGTCGCCGTGGCTCATCCATGCGTCGAGCTCGAAGGGAAGTTCGTTGAAAAGCTTTGTTGTGCCGCTCAGTACCTTCACTTTCGAGTGGCCGTATTCGCGGCGTGCAGCGGGTTCGTTCTTGCCGCCGAGATCGACCGCGGCCATCTGCATTCCGTAGCAAATGCCGAGGATCGGCGCACCGACCTTGTCATAAAATCCCGGCTGGACGCGCGGGGCATCTTCGTCCGTGACGCTCGACGGACCGCCCGAAAGGATGACGCCTTTCGGATCCTCCGCGGCGATCGCCTCGGCAGATAGATGAAACGGATGTATCTCGCAATAAACGCCCTGTTCGCGAACGCGGCGTGCGATCAACTGTGTGTACTGCGACCCAAAATCGAGGATGATGATAGTTTCGTGGTTCAATGGGATTGGCTCCGGCGATCGATGTAAAAGAGCCATTATACGACCGCGAGCGTGAAAATCAGAACACGACTCTGCGCGCAGCATTTTCACTCGCGGCGAATCCTCGTCTAGACTTTTAACGAAAATAAAGCTTTGCCTTACGACTTTTTAAATCCTAGAAGCGTTCTCGTCTTCGTCTGCATGCTGCAGGGCGTCATTTTTGCCTCATTGCTGCTCAAACGCGGATTTCGCGATGGTTCGAGATCGGATATGTGGCTGGCGGCATTGGTGCTGGTGTTAAGCGCTACGCTGATCACGCCATTTATCGGATTCGCGAATGTCTATGACAACAATCAGTGGTTGACCTACTTTCCATTTTCGATCGCCTATTCTTACGGCGTACTGGTATGGCTCTATACGGTCACGCTAACTGATTCGAAGCGCAGATTGACGAGACGAGAGCTTTTGCTTTTCCTGCCTGCTGCTGTCTATCTTGCCTATCGTCTCTTTCTGTTTTCACACAGCGTCGAATGGAAAGCGGAGTTTGACAATAACTATGGAAACGTCTCGGCAGCAGTGGTCTTCGTGTCAGAGACGGCCTGGAACATGGTGTTTCTCTTTCTTTCAATTGGACATTATCGAAAATATCGGGCGTGGCTCAACGAGAATTATTCCGACACCGAACGCATTAAATTCGATTGGCTGCGGAATTTTCTTTACGTATTTACGGCGGTGGCGATACTTGGAGCCGGGTTCGATCTGGTGAATTCTTTCGTCAAGCCGCTCTCCTACATTCAGTATTTCTATTTTGAGGTCATCCTCGCGATGTCGACCTACTATCTTGCGGTTTCAGGCTACATTCGGTCTCGTTCGATCGAATTGAATTTCATGTCCGAGGCGGAGCCTTCAGGTGAGGATAAGCGCGCATTACTTACAGAAAACGAGCTCTCTAAGCTCAGCGACAGGCTCGTTAATCTCTTGGCCTCCGAACGCCCCTATCTTGAACCGTCGCTCACGTTGACAGACCTGTCGCGAAAGCTCGGTGTTAACGCGAATGTTCTTTCCTACGTGATAAACCAAAGCCAAGGCTGTAATTTTAACGACTTGATCAACCGCCACAGGGTCGAAGCAGTCAAGACAAAATTGGCCGAGCGTACAGACGAGCCGCTCCTTAGTATTGCGCTCGAAAGTGGATTCAACTCAAAGGCAACATTCAATCGGGCTTTCAAAAAGTTCACCGGCCTTTCTCCGCGCGAATTTCAGGAAAATACGCCTCCAGTCCGATGATCCGGTCTCAAATCATCATATTTACGGCTCAAATTGCAATATGAGGCGATTACGTTCGTCCAGCTCCGTATTCTCGAAAACGTCAGAAACACATTTTTGAGGACAAAACAAATTGAAAACAAACACCTTGATAATTCTTTCGGTCTTGCTTTTTTCGTCGGCAGCGGCTCACGGCCAACAGTCGGGCCTTTTCAGATCCATCGCAGGGAAGTGGAAAGGAACGCTCGAATACAGCGATTACACGAGCGAGAAACGTGTGACGATGAACGTGTTGATCACGATCGAGCCTTCACCTGACGGAACCTTGGCGAAGGTTGCGACCTTGTATGACGATTTCGGCCAAGTCTATCGGGCAGAAAGCGAGGAACGGATCGATGCGGCGGCAAAGAAGTTCTTTGAGGATAAGTACGAGTTCTCGATCGAGAGCAGTGAGCCGGGAAAGGTCGTTCTCCTGGGTCAAACACAGGACGGAAATACTATTGAGCGAACAAGAAAGACGATCACTTATTCGGCAGATTCGCTCTCGATCCTAAAGGAAACACGCGATCCGTGGCAGTTCAGAAATCAGTACAAACTGAATCGTCTGGGTGAACCCCCGTCAAAGCAGATCGAGCTGTCGAAAAAGCAGATGAAGGATGATCTCGAGATTCTAAAGCGATCGCTTGACACGCTGCATCCCGGCATTTACCGCTACATTACGCCAGCAATGGTCGATGCTGAATTTGCTAGGACCGACACCGAACTTAGGGAGTCTCAGCTAGAGGGCGAATTCTTCGTGATGGTCGCGAGACTTCTGAACAAGCTCAACTGCGGCCACACGTACACAAATCCATACAACCAAAACGAAGCTCTGAAAACTCGGCTCTTAGGCGGGCGAACGTATCTTCCTTTTTATTTCGACATCATAGACCGACGTGTCTTCGTTACCGCGAATGCGTCATCTGCCAAGCTCGGTGCTGGCAGCGAAATAGTTTCGATCAACGGTGTCGCCGTGTCGAAGATCATCGATACGCTGCTCGGCGTGACTAGGGCGGACGGAAAGAACACTCTCGAGCACCGAATTGACTCGATCAGCCTTCGTCGGGCTGAGGCGGAGCGGTACGCGCTGTTTGATATTTATTTCCCACTCTTCTTCCCGATGAAAGACGAAGTGATCGATATGGTGGTTGTCCCGGCCGGCACGAGCAAACCCAAAAAGATCAGTGTTCTGGCAATGACCAAGGCCGAACGCACCGAAGAAATGACGAAAAAGACGGGTCCGCCGGCTGCTTACGAGGATGAGTGGAAGTTTGAGATACGCCCTGATGGTATCGGTTATCTAAAAATGGGGAACTTTCTCACTTGGCGCTTTAAGAAGTTTAAGTTCGAGCGATTTCTGGCCGATGCTTTTACACAGCTAAAGGAGCGAACCGTCAAAGAGCTCATCATCGATATTCGCGGCAACGGGGGCGGGAGCATGGATCCGGGATTTGAGGTCGCTCGCTATCTTACAAACAAGAAACTGCCGCCGTACGCACTGTCCACGCGGCTGGTTCGCAGCGTTGCTCCAGTGCCGGATCTGGCGAACTATGTCTCGTCATATGATGACTCAGTGATCGACGCACTGAAGAACGGCGTAAAGACCGGATCATTTCGTCGAGCTGATGAAAACTATTTCGAGATCCTCGGTCGCGAGAATTATCCGGAGGTTACACCATACTCCAACAGTTTCAGCGGCCGAGCCTTTGTTATCGTCGACTCGGGAAACGCGTCCGCCGCATTTCAATTTGCCGACTACCTTCAGTCAAACAAGCTGGCAATCTTCGTCGGACAGCCTACGGGCGGCAACAAGCAGGGAATTAACGGAGGCAATTACCTTTTCCTCACTCTTCCAAATTCAAAGGTCGAGGTTGATATCCCGGTCTATTTCCAATCGCCGGGCGGTAGGAGAACAGACGAGGGCGTTATCCCGGACATTCTTGTCAAACGCCAGCCAATCGACATCTCAGCGGGCATAGACCGAGAAATGGAAACAATAATTCAAATGATCCGCCGTTAAAGCAAGCCGCTGTTCTTGGCGATATATTTGTGGGCGTCGGCAATGATCATCTCAAGGACCTTAAGGTCGACGTCCGCGAGTTTGTTGATATAAAGACACGAAACGCTTGTCTTGTGCTTACCAAGCTTTTCAAGCAGCGCCGGCTGTTTCGGCGAACCGCAGATGACGTAAAGCGTAAGGTTTTGTTTGCGGGGCGAAAAGGCCGTCGTCATCCAGTCCATCTCGCGGCCGTCAGGGTACTTATATTTGCGATCGCCGAAACCGATGATCGCCGGGCCCCACATCTTCGGTTTTTCGCCTGTAACACGTTTGTATATCTCGAGCAATCGAAGTCCGTCAGTCCGACGCTCCGTATTCTCGATCGATTTCAGGAATTCCTCGACGCTTGCCTCGGTCTTTTTCGTCTTTATCTCAGCTCTTGCCATATTCTCACCTCGCGAGTGCCAAGATTCTACACAAATCGACTTTTAGAACCAAACAAAAAATCTGCCCAAACACTAACCCGTCAAAACTTGACAACCAATGGCGAAATTCCTAATCTTTAGGTTCGCTTCCCGCGGGAAGCACGCCATATTCCGCAGTAGCTCAATGGCAGAGCATTCGGCTGTTAACCGAAGGGTTG
>CAYTDJ010000239.1:0-4913 GCA_964436265.1 uncultured Chloracidobacterium sp.
ATTCCAAGACCCTTTGTCGAATTGCCAATCTTTCAATATCGCTTTTATTTCGACATCTCGACCGGCGATCAGCTTGCCGTCAATGTCCGAGACGATCGATTCGACTGCGATGTTCTCCCCCTTTTGAACAAAGGTTCGCGGGGTTCGGATGCCGACATACAGTGACGACGGATGAACCAGCAATGAAGTTTGGCTTGCCCAAGTCTGACGATTTACATCCTGAACTGATGCTGATGCAGAGATCGTATAGGGACGCGGTGGCTTGACCGAGTCGAAGTCGATCTTGAGCAGATGCCTGCCGCTTGCATCCGTAACGCCCTTGAAATACTGCGTTGAACCTCCGCCATACGGCCGGCCGTAACCGCCATAATCATAAATACGCCACCACGGGACCCAGGTACCGAACGTAAAATCGCCGCGATTCGGCGGTGTATAACTTGTCGGAGTGGCAGTCACGGTCCAGTTAGTTTCTGCATTCGCCAAGCCGCCGCCGGCATAATACTTCGCTTCTACAGAGAGGTCGGCTTTTCCGCCCACAAAATGTGGAGCTTCGCTTTCAACCTTTGTCGTCACCTCAAATTCAGGACGGCGAAATTCCTGGATCTGGAATTGATGACCGTAAGTGAAACCGTTCAAACTGCTGTTCGTTGAAAGATCGATCCGAGCGTAGCCAAGATTCGCGTTGTCCGGAATGGTGAATTTTAGATCAAAGGCTCCAAACGCGTTGAGCGTCGCCGTTCCCTTTGCGATCTCATTATTCCTTGCGTCCTTAGCCGACCAGGTCAGGCCGTTTGCGGCGTCGCCCAAGCCCTCGACATCGCCGAGCTTTCCACCATTCACTCGACGGATATAGCCCTTTACGGCTACTTCCTCCTTCGGTTTGTACATCTTGCGGTCGTCAAAAACGAACCAACGAAGTGAATCGTATTCCGGCTTCTTGTACCAGTTTCCGGAATCCTGCCAGTAGTACTCCGTATTCTCCGGAAGAAATGCTGTATCCTTTCCTCGCTTTGCGATCAGGAGATTCATCCCCTTGTCCGTCGATGAATCCGGGAGCAAAAGTCGCAATATCCCGTTTGCACCGGTTACCGACTCTTGGGCGGGCTCAATCGCTTCACTCACAGATTCGGTTCCATCCGGATCAAAGGATTCGATATCTTCCGCACTCGGCCCCCCCGAACCCGTCAGCCATTCCCACGCTGATTCGATCCAGCCTTTTTCGGTTACGCTAACTTGCTTGCTGCCAGTAGATTTCCCGTTCGGGTAAATAGAAAGTTCGACTCCGATCAACGGTTTTCCGGACTTTAGTTCGGTAGCGAAGCCGACAAGTTCCTGGTTATCCACAAAGGCATCAAGGCCGATCTGCGTCGCCTGTACCCATGTCAACACACGTGAACGGTCATACTTGTCGCGCTTGATCGTCGGTTCAATATCAAGAATAAGGTTACCGAGGCCGTCGCCGCCTAATGCATCTGTCAGATCGATCCTCGTTTCGACCATCTCATCCCGAACGCTCTTGATCGGTATCGTCTTTTCTGAAAGAAGCGTACCCGGGATTGCCGGACGTTGATTATCGTCGTAGTTTAGCCGACGGTAGTACTGCATGAATTGGTGCCAATCTTTTGGCTCAACTCTGTAGATCCGTGCGCGAGCTCCCGTGTGATTAGTCGTATAGATCGAGAACGAAGGTTTGGCGGTCGGGTCAAGAACGGTCATTGCACCGCCCTGCGCATAAAAACTCTGCGGCGCGGTTCCGACGCGGATCGTTGCGACCGCCGGCTGCGTTAATTGTTGGCCATAAATGTCAAAAAGGCCTTTATCAACTGTTATCTTGTATGTCGTATTCCCTTTCTTGTAACCCTGAAAATAGATGTAATTTCCGGACGGATAAACACTCAGGCCTTCAACCGCCGGTTCGATCTTCACCATATCCTTGTTGAACTTTGACGCGTCGATCGTATTATTGAACTCCAGATACCAAGCCTCGAATGGAGAGCAGTTTTTGTTATCCGACCAACCGCAATATCCGCGGCTGAATCTGAACGGGCCGTAGGTGTTAAATCCGAATGATTGAGCAGCGGCCGTGGTTATTGGACCTTCGGCCGAGGGCGTGCCCTTTTCAACGGTGACGCTAATACTCGATGCGGCAGGGAGTGCGTCTTCGGTAGAGCCGTCTGTATTTACTGCTCGAAATGCGAGCCAGCGTCCCGGCTGAGACTGTTTCGAGTAATAGGAGATGTTAGAATCGGCATCGATCTCCGCTTGGGTTGCTAAACGAATGGGCAGTTTACGGCCACCACCCGATACGGAAACCGTTCGCAAAACTGCCTCCGGATCGATCGCTTGATCAAAACGGAGAAAAATTAGCGCGTTCCTTCGCGTTGTCTGCGAATTCGGTATCATCTGCTCGACTTTCGGCGGCGGGGTCGTGAACGTCCAAACAAAATCCTTCTGAAGGACGGGCCCCGTTGCGGACTTGGTTCCCGCGGGAACCCGCGCCGTAAACTTGGTCGCCATCGGAAAGCGCTTATCCGTATCGAACATCAGCGTTTTTGTTCCGAGCCAACGCCAGCGGCCCTCGACATTTGGTGTCAATTCGACGGGTGCATATTTGGCGGCCTCTTCTTGTGAGGTCACTGCCACCATCGGCTGTGAGAAGGTCACGCTGAGATCGGGAGCTAGCGGGACTTCTCCTTCAGGCGAAAATCGGATCACTTCGAGAGGAGTTTTTGCTCCGTCGATCTTTGGAGTTCCTCGCTGTTCATCAGCCGGGAACTTAACGTTTATCCTGTTACCAGTCTTTGGGGCTGGAAGCGTACCAATTCTTTTCGCAAATTCTGCTTTGTCATCCGGATCACTCTTGATCGCGGGCAATCGTCCCAAGACCTTCCCGGCTTCACCGTCAGATATTGGGTCTGTTTTTGCCGGCGACTGCACAACTCGGGTTTCGGCACCGGCTGCACCCTCGCTCAATCGAAATGAAAGTCCGGGAGGAGTGTTCTGAAGCTTCTGTTCCATCGTCTTTCCCAGGATCTGAGCTTGTGCCGTAAGACTCGCAGGAGCGATAAAGCTCAAATATGTAGTTAGAAATAATAACCAGGCAGTGATCTTTCTCATCTTGTTTCTCGCGGCTCGATCCCAAGCGGACCGTCTAAACCTACTTGGATCTAATTTTGGATGGGCACAACGGCCCATCTTCTAAAGTTGGAACGCGCGGTTTTACGGTTTCTTGCGTGATACTTAGAATCCCTCCAGGATCGCAAGTGCGGTTTCACCGCCGCCCTGTGTAATGTTAACGAGCGAACCTGATGCGAGACGGACCATTCCGCCTTCGACTTCACCCATAAAAAGGAACGGATCGAAATCCACGGTCAAGCTTTCTATCCGAGCCTCACCATTTGCGAAGACCGGAATGTTGGTCCGCTCGACGTCCGCCCGTTCCTGTACTACGTAGTCTGCTTCCAATGCATGTTCGATCGCATCGTCCCATTCCGATTCCGTGCTTTCCCAACCGAAATAAATTCCCTTTCCTCCGTAATCGTCGTTCGGCTTTAGAACAAATCGAAAACGTTCGCGCCTTAGAAATTCCAATAGGTCAATGGTGTCGTCCCTATATGTCGTCTGACCATCCCGCACCTTTCTTGTCCAAGGAATATGGTCGCGTATTGCTGTCAACTGGTCTGACGTGAAAAATCGATGAAACCGGTCGTCACTTAAGATAGCGAAGCTCGATTTCTTATGCGGGATCTTCGATCTGAAGGAATTTGCCATACATACTGCACCATCTGAAATGGCTCGCGCGACCGGATGCGATTCATCGTAACGAGCAAGAAACTCGTGAATTATGACGCGCTTATAGAAGACATCGACTTCGAAATCACCTCGCCGAAGCACTTCGCCGTCATATTCCAGTTCATCTGGATCGCAGACTATTGTTCTGTGTTCCCGGGACTCAAAAAATTCTCTTAAGATCTCAAATTCTGGACTAGTATCGACTCCTGCCCAATCCACGATTGCGACATTTGGTATCGCCTTTCGGCCGCCATACTCTCGATATGCTCGATCTAGTACTTCCAGAAGCTTGATCTGCGGCTGCGGATAAAAGTGAGGATTTTCGGAGAGGAACTCGCGAACGGCCGGAACACGGGTGTACAGAGCTTCAAGCTTAGCCTGATCTCCTACGCCAGCCGGCGTTTCGGCGTTGTATTCGAGGAATCTAAAACCGTCCGGGCTTAAGAAAGTGTCCAATCTGCTGGTGACCGAGACACTGTTGTATCCGGTCTCAAATCGAGCGAAGCGCTCCTCTGTTTCGGTCAGTCCAAGCATCTCGATCAGTTCATGGTATTCGAGTGCCGCCGCAGTCAATGCATCAAAGGCCCCGCTAAGCACTCGAGCCGAACGACGGATCGCCAAATATTTTGAGTTCTCAAGAAAGTAGGGTCTCAGGAAAGGGCTGATGGGTCGAGTGCCGTGCATTATGCCTGAACGTCGCTGCAGATCAGTAAGCTCTTCGAAAAGATCTGCGTCAAACCGGTGTTCCCGGAGTAGTTCTCGGTCTAATTCTCCCATTAGTTCATTGAAAGTTTGGGTCATACTTCAGAGGTGTCTATCAGAGATAATTATGCAATCGACTCTTCACTATATCCCAATATCGAGAGGTTCTCATCTGCCATTATTCCCTTCACTTAATTGAATTTCCTGTTATACTGACTTCGGAAAATGCAACTTTGTTTCATTCATCGTCGTATGGGTTTCGGCGGGAAGTTCTACTGATCTTTCTTTAGGAGCGGATAGTTAGAAAATGGGATTGTGGGCACGAATTTCTAGAGTTTTCAGAGCTAGCACTGGAGCGGCACTCGACAGGATCGAGAATCCGGAACTTGTGCTGCAGCAGACCATCCGCGATATGCGAG
>CAYTDJ010000240.1:0-4903 GCA_964436265.1 uncultured Chloracidobacterium sp.
TTTGCTCTACATTGCGGGATTAGTTGTTATCATTACATTCGTTTGGATCCTGGGTGGATTTCTTCGTTAGTCATGCAGCTTGTCGTAATGGGAGTAACCGGATCGGGGAAGTCGACGGTTGGTAAGATCCTTGCCGATCGTCTCGGCTATGATTTCGTCGACGCTGACGACTTCCATCCTAAGCAAAATATCGAAAAGATGCGGGCCGGAATTCCGCTCAACGACACCGATCGGATGCCTTGGCTGCAAACCCTTCGTGACGTTCTTGCAGACAAGAATTATATTGTTATGGCTTGCTCTGCATTGAAAGGATCTTATCGGCGAATCCTCGGTGAGGCCGGAGATGTGCGGTTCATTTATCTCAAGATCGATCCCGAAACAGTCCGACGCCGTTTGGACGGGCGACGTGAGCATTTTATGAATCCGACTCTTATCGACAGTCAGTTCGATACGTTAGAGGAACCTGACAATGCCATGGTCATTGACGGCAAAGGTTCACCTCAAACGATCGTCCACTCTATCGTTGAAAGACTGGAAGCCGGAAAGTGACCCTCCCGGCTTCCGGTTTATTCATTGGTCATTTGTCTTTCCAAATTGCACCAATTCCGGCATCCCAAAGCAGTTTGTTAAGTGCCGGAATGTCTTTGGTCAGCATCTCATCAGATCTTGCTTTGAGAGCCACCCACTCGCCCGTGAGCTTTTTAAGCAAGTCCAGATTTGGCTGGTTAACGCGTGGAATATCACTTTCTGTTTGATTCAACATAAACAGATAATTCGCAGTGAATTTGTTTGGAAAATTCTCCACGTCGTCATAGGCTCGCGACCTTCGCTGGACCATGTCCTCGTCCCATGCCTTCATTTTCTTCAACAGTGCTTCGCCGTCCCGTTTGACGGCCGCGTATTTCTCGCCTGACGGTAGTGAGGCAAGGATCGCATCAAGCTGCTTCTGCTTTTCATAAAGGCTGTTTACTGTTCGATGCATTGTAGTAACTTCTGCTTCCATAGAGGACATCAGGGCATGATATTCCCGGTAGGTCACCGCGTCGGTGGGGTAAAGCGGGTTCGCCAGGATATCTGCATCTGTTGTTAGCGTCTGTCCTGCCGCCTTTAAGGTGAATCGATATTTACCCGGCGATGCCTTGTGTCCGCTGTAACTGCTTTCGATGTATACACCGGGAACACCCGGCATTGTTGGGTAACGCATATTCCAAACGAATCTATTCAATCCTTTTGATCTCGACAGCGTCGGATCAGATCCGGGCCCGCCATCCCATCGCCGATAAGAAGGATCAGCCTTCGAAGAGAAAGTGCGAACAGCCTTTCCCTCGGCATCCGTGATCTCTAACGTGACGACATCGTCTTTTTTCAGCTCAGGCAGTTTGTAATATAGAACTATGCCGTTTGCTGGGTTTACGCCGCGAGTGAGATTTGCTCCATTGAACTCCGGGTCCGAACCATTCAATTCGCTGCCGCCATTAGCGAGATATGCATCGGACGGTTTGAAGAATGCGAAAGCTGGCGAATCAGGTTTGTATTGTCTGACCAGCGATAGGTCATCAAGTATCCAGAATGCTCGTCCGGAAGTAGCGGCGATCAGATTTCCTTTATGAACACGAAGATCGGTGATCGGTGTTACAGGTAAATTAAGCTGAAACGGCGTCCAGTTCTTACCGCCGTCCCACGAAATGAAAAGGCCCAGCTCGGTGCCTGCAAACAGAAGATCTTTACGAACATCGTCCTCTCGCACGACTCGGGTAAACGCATTTCGAGGGATGCCGTTATCGATTCTCGTCCATGTAGCGCCGTAGTCGGTAGTCTTATAGAGTCCGGGCGTATGGTCGTTGAATTTGTAGCGCGTAGTCGCAATATATGCCGTGCCCTTATCGAATGGTGAAACCTCGATCGCGTTGATCAGGCATTCGGCAAGTCCGGGCGGTGTTACGTTTTTCCACGTGGCGCCGCCGTCGCGCGTAAGTTGAACGTAACCGTCGTCGCTGCCGGTCCAGATAACACCTTTCTCATGCGGCGATTCCATTATGTAGGCAAGCGTACCGTAATTCTCGGCTCCGACGGCCTCGTTGGTATATGGGCCGCCCCCTTTGCCTTGTTTTTCCTTCTCGTTTCTGGTCAGATCGGGCGAAACTTCTTTCCACGTCTTACCCATGTCTGACGTTTTCAACAGATATTGCGAACCATGATAATAGGTATTCGGTTCGTGTTTGCTCCAAATGATCGGGGCGTTCCAGTTGTACCGATACTTCATATCCTTGGCATCCATCCCAAGGTATTGAATGGGCGCGGCCATTATGTTTGTGCCCGCACTGGCTTCATTGTCGATCACTTCGATCGTGCCCTGATAACTTCCGCCGAGTACATATCTCGGATTGTTTGGGTCGAACGCGAGAAACGCGCTCTCGCCGCCCGCCGATGATGTCCAGCTTGAGGTCGTTATACCGCCGCCGCCTAACTCGCGACTAGCGATAGAGACCGACGTATTGTCCTGCTGTCCACCGTATATTCGATAAGGGAATTTGTTATCTACGTTTATTCGATAGAACTGAGCAGTAGGCATGTTGCTCTGTGTGCTCCATGTCTTGCCCCGATCAAATGTGATCGCCGATCCACCATCATTCGAGATTATGAAATTATTCGAATCGTACGGATTGAACCAAAGGTCGTGATAGTCGCCATGTGTTCCTGATAACTGTTCCCAGGTCTTGCCTCCATCGTTTGATCTCAACGCCGGAGCGCTAAGCACATAAATTACGTTTTCGTTCTTAGGATCGATGAACAATTCAATGTAATACCACGCCCGCTGTACCAACCTTGGATCGCTTGTGACCTGGCTCCAGCTTTTACCGGCATTGTTGGATACATAAAGCCCGCGAGCGTCTTTGTTAGAGTCACTCTCTATCAATGCATACACCTTTTCCGGATTCGAACGGCTGACTGCGATCGACATCTTGCCCATTTCCTCGGGCAATCCGTTCGTCATTTTCTCCCAGGTTTCACCGCTGTCCACTGATTTGTATAGACCGCTGCCCGGGCCGCCGCTAATGACTTTCCAAGGTAGGCGTCCGTGCTCCCACATCGCTGCGTAAAGTATGCGTGAGTTACTAGCGTCCATTGAGAGTTCAGCGGCACCGGTCTTTTCGTCAACGTAGAGTACATTCTTCCAGGTCGCACCGCCGTCGGTCGATTTGAAAATACCTCGTTCCTTCGTTTGGCTGTAAAGTGCTCCCTGGGCAGCGACCCAAACAATGTCCGGATTCTTCGGATGAACGATTATTCGGGAAATGTGCTGCGTAGCATCGAGTCCTATCTTCTTCCATGTCTTTCCCGCATCGGTCGATCTGTAAACGCCGTCTCCGCCATGCGTCATTACTCCGCGTACCGCATGCTCACCGGTTCCTACATAAATGACGTTCGGATCGCTTTCCGCAACAGCGATAGCTCCGATTGTGGCAGTCTTGAAGAAACCGTCGGAGATGTTTCGCCATGTGATCCCCATGTCGCTGGTCTTCCACAGCCCGCCTCCGGTGGTGCCCATGTAATACGTCTTTGTGTCGCCGACCACACCAGTTCCTGCGACAGACCGGCCCCCGCGAAATGGCCCGATAGAACGCCATTTCACCGGCTTGAAATAATTGTTTAGGTCGTCAGCTGAAGGTTGGGAAGCCTGAGCAAGGACATTAATGGTAAAGAGAACTATCGCGATCGTGATGAGGGTTATTTTTGACATAGGGAAAAGTCTGATCGGTACGCCGACCTCGGTTAAAGAAACAGATCGATCCAATGTATCTGATCGAGCAGAGATCTCGTGTATTGGAGTTTAGAAGAACAAGACGAGTATAAACGAACTTCTCGAAATTAGATAAAGGCGGAAATGGTCGGAAATCAAACGAAATCGTCTACGGGCAGCGTGGGCGGCTGTCCTTGCTCTCAGATAAGCGATGTAGTGTCAACAGTTACCGGGTTTGGCACAAGTATTGTAAAGATCAATTGCGGCAAGAGGTTCTACGCGTATTTCGCGTAGATCAAAAAGCTATTATTTCGATTCACAGAAAAAGGGGGAGATGATGAGACTTATTAAATTCAAAACAGTTCTTTCAGTCGGCTTTCTTTCATTGTTAGTTTTGGCCGGACTAAGCCAGACCAGCGTGGCCCAAGGTAACAGTCAATGGGCCCATGAAAAGAACCGCGTCCGAAAGGAGCAAAAGCAGTATGAGAAGGCGCGTAAGCAGGCCGAAAAACGATATCGCGTGTACCGCGATGGTAATTACTACCAGACGGACTACCGAGGTGCCGAGTTACTCCGCCAGGCGGTTAGGGATGGATATGCACAGGGCTATCGTCAGGGCCAGATCGACCGAAGATATGGTCGAAACAGTGGCTACTATGGATCGCAGATCTACCGAAACGGTACCTACGGCTATCAGTCATACGTTGACCAGCGGCAGTATCAATATTACTTCCAACAGGGTTTCCAGCGCGGCTATCAGGACGGCTTCCACAGCCAGTCGCGTTACGGATATCGGTCAGGAAATGGCAACAGCATTCTCGGTTCGATACTTAATTCGATCTTAAACATCCGGGAATACTAAGTACCAGCTAATTTCGGCTGACGGTGCAGGGCTTCCGCGCTGCACCATTTTTATTTCATTGGAAATTGAGTTATGTAGATTCGTACCAGAGCAAGGTCTTTGTCAGGTTTTGCGCCGGCGGATTCAAACTCGCGGCCGGGACCGTCAAAAATGCCGTTCACCTCTCCCGTCAGTTTGCTGTTCGAAAGATCGAATATCAGATCAAGATCGAGTTTTCCCTCTCTTGGATTGATATCGATCTGCCGATCGTCCACCAAGTGAAGACCGTCCTCGTCCCAGATAGAGATGTTGATCGGGAT
>CAYTDJ010000241.1:0-4864 GCA_964436265.1 uncultured Chloracidobacterium sp.
ACCGGCGAGACGAATCGAAAGAAGATCTCAGGTTCGGTTCCCGAAAAATAGGTTGGGAGACAAGGAGTAGAAAAGGCGAGGAAGATCTATGATCAACCTCGCCTTTTCAATGTTCCTGTCAGACTGCTCAATTCACCTTAGGCGGAGCACCTTCTTTCTCGGCGGTGCGGCCAGCTTTAGTAATGGCGATGCGTTTCTGACTGTTCGGGCCGTCGTTAACCGAAACCTTTATATTGCGAAAGGTCCCGTCCTTTCTGTCGTTCGACGGTATGTAACCGATCGAATACTGGGTTCGAAGTTCGCTTGCAATGTCCTTTGCGATCGACGCCAACTCGTTTGCCGTAGCGGGGAAGTAAGCCTTGCCGCCGGTCGCGCCCGACAATCGTTCGAGGAATGCCTTCGCTTTGCCCTGTGGACTCTTACTGATGAATCCCTTTTCAGAGCTCAGGTCTTTAATGAATCCAACAACGAAGATCTGGACATCTGATTCCTTAAGGAGTTCCATCAGCTGAGCTTCACTATAGTAGCTCGAACGGTCCTCTCCGTCGGTAACAAGGATAATGGCCCTCCTTGTTCTATCAAGGTCCTTTTGGGGGGTCTGCTGTTCGTTAAGACGTCCGACAGCTAGATACACTGCGTCGATGATCGCAGTTTGGCCGCCCTCGATGTACATATTATCGAGAGCGTCATTTAGGTCGGTTTTGTTCTTAGTAAACTCCTGCAGGACTTCGATCTTGTCTGAACTAACAAACCTGATCACGGCCGTTTCATCATCTTGTCGGTTTGCGGCAACGAGTATTTTACCGGCCTCGATAACCTGTTCGATCTGAGGACGAAGCGATCCCGAGTTATCGATCACCAAAGAATAATTTGCCGGAACCTCGGCCTTGGAAAAGAAATCGATCTGTTGGGGGACTCCATCCTCAAAGATCTTGAATTCACTTTGAGCCAGGTTGTTTACCGGCCGGTTGTTTCTGTCCACTACACGGACACTGATATTTACAAGCTCAGTGTCGATCTTGATCTCCTGGTCTTCGAGCCTTGGGGTAGGTGAGATCTTTGGTGATGGTGTCGGCGTCGGACCGACCGCCGGCGTTTGTGCCAACACAGCACTGGTCAGAATTGAAAATGTACCCGCAAGAAATAGTGTACGGATATGCAAAGCTCGTATTTTCATCACTTAAGCAAAGTCACTGTAATTCCGAAAACGGTGTGGCGTAATAGCCTTCCCGACTTCGGACAGTTAGACGCGGCAATCCGCGTGGAGGTTTGACCTTAACTTTTACTTTATGCCATTTTCCGTCCGGCTGGAAGTTTGGCGGCGTATATCCAACAGAGTATTGGTGACGGAGTTCAAGCGCGATACGCTCAAATATTTCGTCCATTTCCGCATCGCCGGCCGGATAGAACGAACGCCCTCCGGTCACCGATGTAAGTTCGTCCAGAAAAGATTGTCCCATGACCCCAAGTGCGCTTGTCTGGTCGCCCCCGCCAAGTATGCCGACAGCGTACGTAACGATGTCCGATTCTTTCATTAACCGCTTTACCTCACCGAAATTATATCGGGAAGCGTTGTCCTGGCCGTCGCTGATTATTAACAGAGCTTTTTTCTGGTGGGTGCCTCGGGAAACACGTTCCAATCCTAAATAGACCGCATCGTAAAGGGCTGTGTTGTTCTTAGGCTGAACAAGAGTAAGTTTTTGAAGGACCGCATCACCGTCTCGGGTTCTGTCGAGTAAAAGCTGGGCCCTCTTATTGAAGGCGATCAGAAAATACTCGTCTGAAGGGTGACTTGTATTGATGAACCGCGAAAGAGCATTTCTTGCTTTTGCGATCTTTTCTCCGCTCATCGAGCCGGAGACGTCAAAGAGTATCCCGACCGATGCCGGCGAATCACTGTCGCTGAAAAATGTGATCTGCTGTTCCTGGCCGTTGTCGGTTACCGTAAACGCATTCTTGTTCAGTCCGGATACATATCGGCCATAAAGGTCAGTAACCGTAAGCGTAAGAGTAATTAGATCGGTCTTAACAGTGATAGAACGCGGGTCAACCTCCGGCGTGGCGGTAGGGACGGGTTTCTGCGCGTTCAAGGAGCCTACAAAAGTAAACCCGAAAAGCAAACCCGCAAAACATTTCATTAGCCGGCGTTTGTAAAGGACAACAGATACCGAAAGGCCCATAATATCTCCGGTTCGAATGACTAGATTCTATTTATCTGATACACGTTCCGCAAGATGTATTTTGATGAACGACACGCCACTTAAGTTGTTTGCGGTCAAAAATTTCGCCGTACGGCTAAAACACGCAACAATTTGTACAAAAAGGCGTGATATACTTCGTTTGTCCGGACTGCTTGAAATCTGAGATATCCGGCCATCAACTTCCTCGATTCGCGCGATCGAACCTGTACTATTCATGGCTGAATTCATTTGCCGTCTCGGCACTCCTACTGGAGAGATAGTAACCCGGCTTGTCGAAGCTACGGCTGCCTCCGATGCGCGGACGCAGCTCGAAGAAGACGGCTATAAGGTATTTGATATTGCTTCGGCCGACGGGAGTATATTTTCCGGTCTTAAGCCCGGCGGTTCAAAAGGCCGGATAAAGCAGTCGGATTTTCTGCTCTTCAACCAACAACTTTCAGCGTTATTAAGGGCCGGAATACCCATTCTTCAATCTATCGGGCTTCTAAAGACAAGGTCCGCATCTGCAAATCTTCGCAATGTGCTTGTAGATGTCGAGGAAAAGATTAAAAACGGGTATTCGCTTTCTCAGGCGTTTGAAGCTCAGGGAAATTTCCCAAAGATCTATACCGCGTCGATACTGTCAGGTGAAAAGAGCGGTGCTTTAGACGAAGTCTTGCTAAGGTACGTCGAGTACCTCAAACGAAGCGTAGGCATCGCCCGTAAACTTCGAGGAGCTTTGGCATATCCAGCATTCCTCGTGGTCGCGGCGACACTAATGGTTGCGTTTCTAACGCTCTATATCGTTCCGCGGATGTCAGATCTTTTCAAGAATCTTGCGGCGAACAGGAGTTTGCCTACGGTTACGCTAGCGGTCCTTTGGGTATCAAACACGATAGCAGCAAATATCTGGTGGATCTTACCAACAATTATTATTGTGGGTCTTGCTCTGTTCATATGGCTGCGCACTGACTCAGGCCGGTTGACCTTACATCGTTTTTTGCTAAAGCTTCCGATCGCAGGTGCGCTGATCCGACAAATGGCTACGGCGCAACTCGCGCGTTCACTATCGACTCTTTTGTCGGGCGGTATCACGGTGCCGGATTCGTGGGAAATATCTTCACAGGCATTAAACAACCTCGAACTTCGCCGACGCAGCCAAGCGGTATTGCCGCTCATCCGTGAGGGCCGCGGATTTACCGAGTCGCTGCAAAAGGCAGAATGGCTACCGGAACTTGCCCTCGACATGATCGGCATTGGCGAAGGTTCGGGCAGCCTTCGAGAGATGCTGGACGAAGTAGCGTCGTTCTACGATGCTGAAGCTGAGGTCAAACTCGAACAGCTCACCACCCTGCTTGAACCGCTCATTCTCGTCATTATGGCTGCGATCGTACTTGCCATATTGCTGGCGATCTACCTTCCGATCATTCAAACCATTTCAGCCGGTCCGATGGGCGGACGAGGACGTTAGTTTGGGGTCATATTATGAATTCGACATCGACAGGCAATATCGCGAACGTTTCTTCACCAAAGATCGAACTTTCGGACTTTATTGAAAACGAACCGCCCGAAGTCATCGGAGCTAAACAACTTGCGCGTCGTTATCGTCTTCCGTACATCGATCTGCTTCCGCCGGATCAGGAATCGCCGATCGACTACGAAGAACTTGCACGCATCCCGGTCGAACTGATGCTCCGAAATCATTTCGTGCCGCTGAAACGTGAGGGACGTAACCTTCACGCCGCGATGGCCGATCCTTCGAATCTGGAAGTACTTGACGAACTTGAAAACGCGCTGGACGTTCGGATCGTGCCATATGTTGCGACCCAAGGTGCGATCGATGTCATCCTTAAACGAGGTGATGCTACGCAGCGCGTCCTGCAGGAGGCCGCACAGGGTTTCAAGATCTCATTGGTCAAAGAGACCGAGCAGGGCGAAGAGGTCCTGGATCTTGACCGGCTGGCGACCGATTCGGACATGTCTCCGATCATTAAGCTGGTCGATACCATCATCTATAACGCGATGGAATCAAGGGCATCGGATATCCATATCGAGGCAGGGGACCGAGACGTTCGGGTAAAATTCCGCATTGACGGCGCGTTGTACTCAAAGGTCGATCCGATCGATATTGCTTATCACCAAACGCTGATCTCGCGTATCAAGGTCATGTCCGAACTAGACATCGCCGAACGCCGAGTGCCGCAAGACGGACGCTTCCGTGTACGTTACAAAGGGCGAACAGTGGATTTCCGTGTCTCGATCCTGCCGTCCGCGTTTGGGGAGAACTGCGTCATCCGTATTCTCGACAAGGAGCAGATCTCTGAAGAATTCAAGAATCTCAGTCTCGATGTCGTCGGATTTGACCCCGAGGACTTGCGTCGTTTCCGGCTTTATATCAAAGAGCCGTACGGTATGGTACTCGTTACCGGCCCGACAGGTTCTGGCAAAACGACAACGCTTTACGCGGCTTTGAACGAGATCCGTAATGACGAGGATAAGATCATCACCATCGAAGATCCGGTCGAATATGTTCTGCACGGAATCATGCAGATACCCGTAAACGAGAAGAAGGGATTGACCTTTGCCCGAGGCCTGCGTTCAATACTTCGTCACGACCCTGACAAGGTGATGGTCGGTGAGATCCGTGATGAAGAGACCGCGCAGATCGCTATTCAGTCGGCGCT
>CAYTDJ010000242.1:0-4860 GCA_964436265.1 uncultured Chloracidobacterium sp.
TCATCTAAATTTCGTAAACTGGCAGTCCGCTCACAATGCGGATTGTTCCTCTCTACGGGGGCGACAGGCTTCGACAGGGGCTTGTATAGATCTTTGGATGCACGTCGGGCTTGCTTACTAGCTCGTTAAAACAATAAGCAAAACACAAATGCTAATCAAGAATTAGCTCTTGCTGCCTAATTAACTTTAGTTACAGCAATGTCTTACCGGAAGTTCGCCTGATGCGACCGGATAAGGCATAACTCAGTTCAGGCTAGGGCGCGTCCTCCACCTGCGGACGCGGCTTAAAGTTAGCCGGGTTAGCTCGGGATGAGGTCTTGTCAGTTCATCTGCTTGCCCCGGGCGAAACTCAAGTGAATTGACTAAACGTGTAGATTTCACTGGTCGCAACCTTTGGATGCGGGTTCGATTCCCGCCGCCTCCACCATCAGTTTTAATTAAGAAAAGAATGCCCTCGTTCGGAGGGCATCTTTATTTGGTGCGTTCCTTGAGGTGCCTCGTCGTTTGATCGGTAACACTAAACGGGGCCGGCGATGCGAGGTCATTTGTATCGGCCGGAGAGAGGTATGCTTCAACGCCGGAGCCGGCGATCTGCTTCGCCTCCGGTTCCTCAGTTTCGTTTGACGATCGTTCTTCGCGTTTGCTTACGAACATGCCGTTGAATACCAAGGCCGCCCCGACCATGATCGGGATGACACCAACGACCCACAGGCTTTTCAATATCAGTACGGCTTCGGGTGGGACCTGCCCGCCTGCAACTATTGCCTCCATCAGGACAAATAGGAAGATCATCAGCCCAACGCCAACGCTTGCCGTTATTACCCCGGCCTTGATCTCGTTGCGCCGCCTCACCTCAGGCGTTTTGCCTTGAAGGAGGTCGAGTGCTTTTTGACGGCGGATCGACTCTTCGCTCGACATGAACATCTCGGCGACCCACGTCTTGCTCCAATCGAACTTCTCATCCTGTTCGTCGCGCGTTGCCATTACTCGCCGCAGCGCAAAAAGATTTGCTCCGCAGGTCTTGCAGAATTTAAGGTCGTCGGGTTGGGTGTTTCCGCATTGAGGACAAAACATGTCTTTATATCGTAACTAAACGAAACGCTCTGTAAAAGCAAAAAGTTCCGTGTCGATCTGAATTGATGCCATGGTGTCCGTGCCTTAATCGAGCTATCCGATTGGGATATAATTCCTTTTAATGAGGTGTGTCGCTCGAAAATTATTCGTCATCGCGCTAGTTGTATCGCCGGCGGCCGTGACGGCCGCGGCACAGATTACCGAGCCGGAATTTCGTGAGTACCTTTCGAAAAAAGCGACCATCAATTCGGACGAACTTGCCGAACTCGATCGCGGAGGGATAGTTGTCAAGGCTATTCCGGCTTCTGACAAACAAGAAGTCGCGGTGGCCGGTGTCGTACGCGTGAAACAACTCCCGACAGTCAGTCTTCGAGAATTTCGCGACAGCCTCTCTCCGAAAAGCAGCAAGGAAATGGACGCAAAAGGCCGCTTCAGCAACCCGCCCGTAATTGGAGACCTTGCCGGCCTGGAGCTGGAAGAGCGCGATTTCAGAGAACTCCGAAAATGCATCGTCGGTGACTGTGACGTGAATATGTCCGCTGACTGGATCGATAAATTCGGCAAGGGCCTGGACTGGACCGCTCCCGATCACAAACAGAAAGCGACAGAGCTTTTTCGAGAGATGCTCCTAGAGTATTCCAGGGATTATTCGGTCAGCGGAACGGCGTCGCTGGGCGCGTATTCAAATCGAAAAGACGTTGTCTCTCTTTCAGCCTCGCATCGGTCTTTGTTAGAAAATGCCCTATTCATAGGCGAACTTGCTCCGGAACTTCTCGCGTATCTGAAAGAGTACCCCAAGAAGGATCTCTCCGGCGTTGAAAGCTATACCCATTGGTCAAATATCGATTTTGGATTAAATCCAACGGTCACGCTCTCGCATTCTGCGGCTTTTACCAATTCAGCAGGAGATCATTTCGTTGCAGCGCGTCAGTTCTATTCAAGCCGTTATCTGGACGCATCGCTTTCGTTGACGATGCTGCTTCGGTTTCCCGACGGCGTGACCTACATCGTTTTTTCCGACCGCTCTCGCTCAGACGCTCTCGAGGGCATCTTTCACGGGATGTCAAAACGGGTTGTCGAGGCGGAGGCGATCGAACGCGTAAAGAACCTACTTAAGAATTCCGAACTTCGGCTGATCACTGCAAATAAACCGCAAATGGAAGTCAATACTCCCGCCGCCGAGATCAGTTTCAAGGACCGCGTTATGACGAGGCTACTGAGTCCGCTCGGCATCGTGAGCGCAATTGTTGTTTTACTCCTCATCGCATACGCTGCGGGGAGATCGATCTCCCGAAAACAGAAGTGAAAATGGTGGAATTCTGAAATGTAATATCGTTGCCAAATTCATCAGCCACCGGATAGGAGACTCAGGAACAGACTTGACCCGTGTAGATACTATTCTGTCGGCTCGGCCTCTCGGGGACGTTTGCGTCTTGCCGCAAGATAGATCGCGAGTCCTATGAGGTTTGTGATCACGATAAGTCCGCCGATCTTCAACGCGAAGGTGAGATGGTTCTCGACCTGGACGATAGGGACGATAGAGAGTCCGACGTAGAACAGAGTCATCAGCAAACCGCTCATAGACACGAGTCTTACCCAAATAGGTACGGTTACACCTGACGATCGCAAACCGATCACAGGAATTGCGAACATCACCAGGTATGTCATCGCATAAAATACGCCGGATGCATTCCACAACAGCTGAAACGCTTCCTGTTTTCCGACCCCGATCAGTCCGACGATGCCCATGAAAAGCGTTACCGCTCCGACGAAGAGTATCGAATTTACCGGCGTTCTATATTTTGCATGAAGTTTTGTGAACCAGCCGGGCAGTAGGTCGTCCCATCCGGCAACCATCGGCAGCCGCGTATTTCCCGCGAACATCACGCTCGATTGTGCGAGCCGGATGGACAAGATCGCCATGATCGTCAGCGACGTGATGCCCGCGACAAAACCTAGTGGGGCGAACCCGACGCTCAAAACCTGAGGAATCGGCGCGATCAGGTCGATCTCGTTTTGGGGCACGAGCGAGAGTATGGAACTTGTGCCGAGGATGAACATCAGCGCAATAATCGGAGCGGCGATCAGCACTGAGCGGCCGATCGTTCGGACCGGATCTCGAGCTTCGCCGGCGTGGATCGCAACGTACTCGAATCCGCCAAGAGCGCCGAAACCCATTTTCGCAAGCAAATTGAATGTCATTAACGAGAATACCGGCGTTTCGATTCGAAGCGGGTGATACTCGGCGATCGAGCCATTAGCCAAGTTGAGCAGCGGAAGAACAAGGATCGCCGCAAAGATACTCAACATCAATACTCCGCCGGCCTTGTGTACCCATTTTCCGACGCCGAGACCGATGATCGTTATAATGATCAACACGCCGATCACGACTATGTTGGTTGCACCTATTATGAGTTGGTTAGTGTTCAGCCACTCGCCCCCGGGACCGATGATGTATGAGAGATATTGTGTGACCTGAAGTCCGATCTCCGACGTGTTAAGGATCGCGAATAGCCATAGATTCCATGCGACCATGAAGCCAAGAAGGTCGTTAAAACCGAACTTCGCCCATTGATAGAGCCCGCCCTCGAGCGGCATCTGACGGTTCAGGTAGATCACTACGACCGCGGAAGGGATGTAAAAAAGCAGTATCGCGGTCAGCCATAATAAGATATGTGACTGCCCCTGCTTCGCCGCGACTCCGATCCAGGGAAGCCCGACAATAAAAAGTATCTGAGTGAGGACAAGGTCGGGAACACCGAGTTCCTTTTTGAACACGGCACTGTGCTCCTCAACAAGTTTTTCTTCCTGAAGAAATTCCTCGGTTCCTCGGTCTTTGTTCATATTCTCCCTTGGCGGATCTACCAGGCAATTCCGTAGTCGTCGCCGTGAGTGCTCGCTCCGCCCCACATCGTCTTATGCGCGTGGTCAAAGAATATGGCGGTGATCGGCCCTGAGGTCCTTTCTTCGAACGTCAAAGTGTAGCCCATTTTGATGAGTTCATCGCGAACGCTTTGCGGCGTTGAATTAGCGAGCAGGATCCGACCCGGCCTGATCTCATGAGCGCCGAACGAGCTTCGCATCTGAAAGCTGTTTATGTTCGGAGCTTCGGTCGCACGCTGTACGTTCATTCCAAATTCGACCGTATTCAGGAAGAACTGCAAAAGGTTCTGGTCCTGGCTGTCGCCGCCCTGCACCGAAAAGCACAAAAACGGTTTTCCGTCTTTCAATGCCAGCGTCGGCGTCAGGGTCACGCGCGGCCGCTTCCCGGGTTCGATCACATTGAACGGGCCGTCCGCAGGGTCCGTAACAAAACTCTGGGCCCGCTGACTTAAGCCGACTCCTGTCTTCCCGGCGATCACTGCAGGTATCCAGCCGCCGCTTGGCGTGACGGAGACGACCCATCCTTCTTCGTCGGCCGCTTGGACCGATGTCGTCCCGCCATAAAAATTGTCGTCCGGGAAACCTCCGTTCGGATCGCCGAATGGCGTGATCAAAGCCATATTTCCGGGCGGAGCCTGTGTCTGGCGGTCAGCCGGTACGACCTTCCATTTTTCGAGCAGATCGGCAAAGGGATTCTTTCCGTTTTGAAACGGATACGGATCACCCGGCTTTATCCCCGCATCGTTCTTGTTCGGATCGATCTGTTTCGCACGAGCCTTTGCGTAATCCTTTGACATCAATCCGGCAAGCGGTTCCACGGGCGGAAAGTAAGGGTCGCCGTAATAGAAATCGCGATCTGCAAATGCGAGGCTCATCGCCTGATAGATCGTGTGGATATATTTC
>CAYTDJ010000243.1:0-4852 GCA_964436265.1 uncultured Chloracidobacterium sp.
CCCGACGCGAACTTATATTGAGCGAGTATCGCCTTATCCGCAGAACATCGAGGCTGAGGCCACACATACCTACACGCGCGCCGCTCCTCCGGCAGGTGCCGGGGGCGGTGGCGGCGGACAGGCACAACAGCAGGGCATGAACCCGGGAAGCGCGTCGGTCGTGCTTCACCACAGCATGGTGAAACTGCCCGAGAACCCGATGATGCCGCGTCTGTTTGACGAACGCGTAGGCTATTTTTCGGTTTCGAACATGGACTACGGCCGTCCGGAACACCGTGCCCAGCAGCGAACTTATATAACCCGCTGGCGCTTGGAAAAGAAAGACCCGAACGCGGCCGTTTCAGAGCCGGTAAAGCAGATCGTTTACTATATCGACTCTGCAACGCCGACATGGTTGGTTCCCTATGTGAAGAAAGGCGTAGAAAAATGGCAAAAGGCGTTTGAGGCTGCCGGTTTCAAGAACGCGATCATTGCAAAGCTTGCACCGACTGCAAAAGAAGATCCGGATTTCAGCCCTGAGGACGCCCGCTATTCGGTGATCCGCTGGCTGCCGTCAACGATCGAGAACGCATCGGGTCCGCACATTAACGACCCGCGTACCGGCGAGATCTTGGAATCGGACATTCAGATGTACCACAACATAATGAACCTTCAGCGTTCGTGGTACTTCACGCAGGTCGGACCGCTCGATCCGCGGGTTGCGAAACTTCCGATGCCTGATGATCTGATGGGCGAATTGGTCGAGTACGTCGTGGCACATGAGGTCGGACACACTCTGGGCTTTCAGCACAACATGAAGGCGAGCTCGATGTATCCTCAGGAAAAAGTGCGAGACCGCGAATGGGTCAAGAAAATGGGCCACACCCCGACGCTGATGGACTATTCGCGTTTCAATTACGTCGCGCAGCCGGAAGACAAGATCGATGTTGCTGACCTCATCCCAGGGATCGGACCATACGATATTTGGGCGACGATGTGGGGTTACAAGGCGATTCCCAACGCGACATCGCCCGATGCGGAGAAAGCAACGCTCGACGAATGGGCCCGTGAACAGGACAAGACGCCTTGGCTGCGTTTCTCGACCGATGGTTCGGCCGGAAGCGATCCCGGCGAATTGACCGAAGCAGTAGGCGATGCCGATGCTGTTAAGTCAACGGCAGCAGGCATGAAAAACCTACAGCGCGTTGCCAAGATGCTCGTTCCCGCGACGACCACGCAAAAGGGCGATCCATACGACGACCTGAATGAACTTTACGGTCGAATGCTCGGACAGTGGACGCTTGAAATGAACCACGTTGCGGCGATCGTAGGCGGCTATAATTCGCAGCAGAAGCATATCGGGCAAGAAGGCGTCAGATTTAACCTGATACCGCGTGCTCGCCAGGCAGAAGCCGTGAAATTTCTTAGCGACAACGCGTTCGTCTCCCCGACATGGCAGATCGACAAGGATATTCTCCGAAAGATCGAACCGGTCGGCGCTCTTAGCAGAATTCGCAATGCTCAAAACAGTGTTTTGAACAACCTGCTTTCGAGTTCGCGTTTTGCACGGCTAGTGGAACAGAGCGCATTAGACGGCACTGCGGCATATTCGCCGGCCGACTTTTTGGCCGACGTTCGCAGCGGTGTTTGGAGTGAGTTAAGCTCGCCGACACCGGTCGTCGATGCGTATCGCCGTAATCTGCAGCGTGCTTATCTTGACATTGCTAATACCAAGGTCAATGGTGCGGCACAGGCTGCACCGCAAGGCTTACCGCCCGGATTCGCTGCGATGTTCGTGACAAGCGGCGATGAGCGTGCATTTTACAGAGCGGAGCTTCGCGATATCAGCAATGCGGCACAGGCCGCGATCGCCAAGACAAGCGACAGAGCAACACGCGTTCATCTCGAAAATGTTCGCGATCAGATCGATAAGATCCTCGATCCGAAAGATTCGGGAAGAGCAAATGCTGCGGCGGCAAATAGTTTTGTCAACGATATGCTGGAGCTTTATTTCAACCAGACATCTTGCTGGCCGGACTACGTGATAAAGCCGTAACGCTTGATTCAGTTAAGGAAACGCGCGCAAGGCTTCTGCCCTTCGCGCGTTTCGTTTAATTGTTGACGTTGATTAGTCTCGAAATTAGTTAGATCTATTCACCCAAGTTCGAACACTTAGGAGGAGAACATGACCCAGGCATCAGCCCTTGCTAGCGAAAAGGAAGCAATTGAGCGAACCATCAAAACGTACATCAACGGGGGCATTTCTGGCCGCAGCGACGAAATGAAGCCGGCTTTTCACGATGGAGCGACGATATACGGCTACATTGGTCCCGACCTATTCGGAGGGCCGATACAAGGACTTTACGATTGGAACGATTCGAACGGCCCGGCCGCCGATCTTAAGCCTGAGATCGCTTCGATCGATATTGAAGGATCGATAGCGACCGTTAGGCTAGAACTCGACAACTGGACCGGCCACAAATTCACCGATATGTTCACCCTGCTCAAGACCGACGGAGAATGGAAGATCATCAGCAAGGTCTTTTATCTGCACCCCGAAGGCGAATAATCCGGCGATCACTCACTTAACCGTTTGGTCCAGCTGACCAAACTCCGCAGCATTTCTAGAATAAATCCGCGGGTGGTTTCGTCCGTAAGGTTTCCATCCGCGTCGAACTTGCTGGCCGCACCGCCGATCATCACTTCCGGTTTATTGATCGGGAACATATTAAGGAACACCATCATTTTCCGAAGGTCGTATTGAGCGCGCGCGGTGGCGATGTTGCCGCCTGAGGCTCCCATGATAGCCGCAGGCTTGCCGTCCCAAGCACTATCGCCGTAGGGCCGCGATGCCCAGTCGATCGCGTTCTTTAATACTCCCGGGATCGAATAGTTGTATTCGGGGGTCGAGAAAAGGATGGCGTCTGCTTCGCGGATCTTTTGTTTGAATTCAGTGACGATCGCCGGCGGATCGCCTTCCCGGTCTTGGTTAAATAGAGGCAGTTGACCGATATCGAAGCTCTCTATGACGACACCGTCCGGTGCCAACTCGATCGCGGCTCGAAGTGCACCACGATTAAAAGAACTTTCACGAAGACTTCCTGCGATACCCAATATACGAATTGTTTTGCTCATTTTTTGCTCCCGTTCATGTCTATGGTCATGCGTTTAGTCGTTCAACGAACCGGCACTCCAATTGGCGTCACAGCATCTTTACGGATCAGGCCGTCAAGGCTGAAAGCCCCGCCGCCTGCAACTGAAAAGAAGAGGAAAAGAAAACTATAGATGACCGCAAGTTCCCCCTTATTAACAATAGGAAGAAATCCTGCCGGTGCGTGCGCCATGAAATATGCGACCGCCATCATTCCCGAAAGAACGAATGCCGTTAACCTCGTAAAGAGGCCAAACAGGATCAGTACGCCGCCAATAAACTCTAACGCACCTGCGAGGCCCATGAAAGAGAATAGTTCAGCGGGGCCATGTTCCGATGCCGGATAATTGAATAGCTTCTGCGTGCCATGTGCGGTAAAAAGAAATCCCGCGATGACCCTGAGGACGCCAAGCAGTCTCGGCGTCCATGCTGATGTTAGTGTCTCGATGCTCATTATGTTGCTCCAGTTTATTCGATCAGTTTGTGGACTTGGATTCCGCCTTTAATGCCTCTATGTGCAGCTCGACTGATACTTCGTTTGCCACATCAAGTGCCCCGCTGGGAAGTACGCTTCCGAAATTGATCCCGAAGTCGCGTCTGTTCAGCATTGTTCCGGCGGCAATACCGAAACGGGTTCCACCCCACGGGTCCTTGATCCCTCCGGTGATCGAAAACGGGAACGAGACCTGTTTTGTTACACCTTTGATCGTGAGATCGCCGGTTATGGTAAATCGTTTGTTCGAGCGCTCGATCTTTGTGCTCTTAAATGTCATCTCGGGAAATTTCGCCGAATCGAAAAAGTCCGGCGACTTCAGATGAGCATCGCGCGGAGCAACGCCGGTATCGATAGAGTCGATCTTGGCCGTAAACTGAACTGATGATCTCGTAACGTCCTCGGCGTTGTAATCAACCGTCCCCTTGATATCTTTGAACCGTCCCTCAACCAACGCGATGCCGAGATGGCGAACACCGAAACCGATCACGGTGTGGGCCGGATCGAAGGTATATTTTCCCGAAGCGATCGGCTCGTATTTAACGTCTGCCGCAATCGTCTTTGCGGAGGTCGTGCCGCTCACCGCCAAACCGAATATTGCCAGAATGATGGTCGTCAATATTGCGACCGCTACTGAATTTCTTATTGCTTTCATTTTCCTGCTCCTTATATGACCGTCATCACGGTCGGTGTTATAACGACTATATTGGTAAAATTTTTAGCCCTTTTTTTGCATTGCCTTTCCAAGAAGCTTCAAGAGCGAATCAAGCTCTTTTTCGTTCAAATGTCCCAAAAGTGACCGGTGCAGCTCTTCGACCGGACGGTCAAGTTCCGACAAAAGCGCGAGGCCGGCCTTTGCAATAAAGGTGAGCACCACGCGGCGGTCGTCAGTCTGCCGTTCGCGGGTGATCAGCTTTCGAGCCTCAAGCCGATCGAGCATCCGGGTAATGTCCGAATCTCGATTGATCATCCGCTCGCCGATCTCGCGGCATGAGATACCTGCCGTTCCCGCTCCGCGGAGGATCCTCAAAACGTTGTATTGAGCACCTGTAAGGTCCTTTGTCTTAAAGAGATCGTTGAATTTCGAACGCTGTTCGTCCGCGATGATCTGAATTCCCAGATACACGGCTTCCTCGCGGCTGCTGAAAGGCTTGGTTTGCTTCAATTGATGTTGAATTTCTTCGAACATGGGATAACGATACTTGTTATCACGATGATTGTCAAGAGGA
>CAYTDJ010000244.1:0-4844 GCA_964436265.1 uncultured Chloracidobacterium sp.
TAAGGAATACAAGAAACTGAAACGCCTGAAGAAAGAGAACCTTCGCGACAATATGACGAACACAGAATTGATCCTCAGCATGCTTGCCGAAGCTTCGACAAAAGATATTTCGCAGGCCACCGATCCCAAGACGTTTGACGAGAACAAGAGTGTCGCACAACAAGGCGGAAAAGTAGCAAAAGTCGCACGGCTCGAGCTCGAAGCAAGGACGGGCAGAAAGGTAGTAACCGGGTTAAACGCGAAACATGCACTTAACGCAGCGAACAAATCCGAAAAGAAATAGGTCCTGCAATGGCACTATCTGAAAACGGCGTAAGAGATACTGAATTTGAGAACTGGTTTCGAACAAACGACGAGAGAGAATTAGGGTAAGCTCGGAAATCGAGAATGGAAAATCTGACCCAAAATGGTTGAAAGTTGCGTCTTTATTGATATGAAAAAGGTCCTTTTTTCAATATCGATATTGTTTTCCCTTTTCTCGATCATTTATTCCGCACCCGCGATCGAAGAAATAGACCGCGTTCGCATTGCCGAGGCTTACCGTATCGGCGAAAAACTTCAGGATCAATTATGGGCTGGCTGGAGCACTGCTCCGTTCGGAATTTTGTTCATAACGGACGACAACGAGTTTCTGATCCGCCATCCGAAACCGAACGACCAGTTCACTTCGATCGGATACGACAAGCTGCTCAAGAGCGAGGTCTTTGTTCGCCCACGCAAATTTCAAAAGAGTTTTCTTGCTACGTTTCCCGCTTTCGGCCCCACGCCGGTGATAGTCGTCGGTAAGGCCGAGAATACGACCGACAAGACCTCGTCCCGTTGGGTAGCTGTTCTGCTTCATGAACATTTCCACCAGCTTCAATATTCGCGGCCCGGTTATTTTGCCGATGTAAACGCGCTCGATCTTCACGGCGGCGATACGACCGGAATGTGGCAGATAAATTTCGCGTTTCCATACAAAGATGAATCGGTAGCGAAACATTTTCGCGAGCTGACCGATCTGCTGCTGAAAGCGTACGAAGCTAAAAGTCGAGAAGAAAGAGCACAAACGCTAAAAACTTACCTTGCCGAAAGAAAGCCTTTTGCCGCATCGCTGAAACCAAATGATTACAAATACGCTTCGTTTCAGCTTTGGCAAGAGGGCATTGCGAGATACACGCAATATAAAATGGCCGAACTCGCCGGCAGAAAATATAAACCGAGCAAAGCGTTTCGGTCTTTGCCGGATTACGTACCGTTCGAAAGGGAGGCCGAACGCCTTCTCGCCGCCACGCTGAATGAAATGCGAGAATTGGATCTTTCTAAATGGGAACGCACGGTGTTTTATCCCTTCGGCGGTGTCGAAGGATTATTGCTCGATCGACAGGATCCAAACTGGCGTTCGCGATATCTTGATGAAAAGTTCTCCCTCGAGAAGTTCTATGATCCAAAAAAGACAGGTGCCAGATGAAACGAAAGATCCTTAATCTGTTGCTCATAATCACGTCGCTCTTTGGGTATCTGGAGTGGGGAACCGAAAACAAGATGTTCCTTTTCCAGGGCGAATGGGAAGTGTTGGTAAAGCTGTTTCAAGATCCGGTCGCTGCCGCGCATCCGTTTACGCTGATGCCGCTTTTCGGCCAGATCCTTTTGCTCATAACGCTTTTTCAAAAGGAACCGGGCAAGATCATCACCTTCATCGGACTCGGATGTTTGAGCCTGTTGCTTCTCTTCATGTTCCTTATCGGCATTCTTTCCTTGAATTTCAAGATACTTCTTTCCACAATACCGTTTATCATTACAGGCGTACTGGTGATGATCGAATCGAGAAGGAAGTGACGCGATATGAATGTCGGCGGCGAAGCACCTGATTTCACATTAAAAGACGGCGAAGGAAACGATTGGAAGCTGAGCGATCATCGAGGGCGAACGGTCGTGCTCCTTTTCTATCCGGGCGACAACACACCAGTCTGCACGGCACAGCTTTGCTCGGTCAGAGACCACTGGTCCGAGTATCAGGCGACGGGTGCCGAGGTCGTCGGCATCTCGACCGACACCGTCGAATCTCACAGCGGATTTGCCGAAAAGCATCAACTTCCGCTCCGCCTGCTTTCCGATCCCGACCGGTCCGTTTCTACAATGTACGAAATGAAGTCGTGGCTGCCGGGCCGGTCTGCCCGCGGAGTTGTCGTGATCGATAAAGACGGCAAGATCGCCTACAGCAAGGCACAATCGCTGAGCCTCTTTCGCCCCGCCGACGAAGACGTTCTCGCAGCGATCAAGTCGGCCGGATAATGGAAACGCTTCTTTACGTCATCGAGGTCACCGCGATCCTCGTTTTCGCATATTCCGGCCTGGTCCATGCCAGGCAGAGCGGTTTTGATCTCGTAGGCGTACTCACGATAGGATTCGTGACCGCGTTCGGCGGCGGAACGATCCGCGATGTCCTGCTTGGAAATCATCCGCTCTATTGGATCGTCCACTGGGAATTTCTCGTTCTCATAATGCTGTTGCTTCCGGTCGAGCTTGTCCTAATGCGTTTTGACAAGGACATTTCCGGCGGCCGCATCCTTATGGTAATTGACGCGCTCGGCCTCGGCCTTTTTACCGCTTCCGGCGTAGGTATCGCGTTGTCGATGAATACGCCGGCGCTTCCGGCCGCATTTATCGGAGTTATCACGGCAACGTTTGGCGGAGTGGTCCGCGACATTTTGTGCAACCAAAAACCGCAGCTCTTTTTACCGACCGAGCCGCTTTATGCAACGTGTTCTTTTCTCGGCGCTTGGCTCTACATTGCCCTCATCAATCTAAGCGTCGCACCCGCAGCGGCAGTGATCGCCTGTATCGCAGCGGTCGTCCTGTTTCGCCTGATAGCTATCAGGTTCAGCATCAGATTGTTGTTCTAAGTGCCTGTTCGGTCTGCATCCCCGGTATGATAAAATTCACGTATGGCTTTATTTGGTGACAAATTCAAATGCGCCCGATGCGGGCAAAAGAGCGAACCGATCGGCTACGCGCCTGTTCCGACCGAACTAGGTGCAAAGATCGGCGAAGAGATGTGCAAGGATTGCTGGGCCGAATGGCAAAAGAAACAGATGCAGCTTATCAATCATTTCGGGCTCGATGTTTCAAACCCCGATTCGCATCAGTTCCTTTTCGATAATATGAAGATCTTTTTCTACAACGAGGGTGTCGATCTTGCACAGATCGATACTTCGCAGGAAGGAAAGATCAACTGGTAGTTCTGGATCTAAAATGTGACGGCGGCTCGAGTATGTTCAATATTCGGGCCATTTCCTTTCTCCGCTTCCGAAGAATAGCGAACCTGAGGCGGGTATGGTCTCAAGACCGCCGGCCGCAGCCCGGGTCGGTGGTGCGATCCGTGTTACGCCTTCAATGATCGCCGACCGAAGCGCGTCCGTGCGAGTTGAAAAAACACCCTTCTTCACCAGTTTGTCCAACTGTCTCAATAGTTCCCGTCCGACCTCGATCCTAACTTCAGCTTGTTTCATAACCACCGATCCCGAGCAATTCCTTCCATCGTTGTCGTCTTTCCCTTTTTTTTAACACTCTTCCGATCTGTTTTATTTCATAATGTAGTCGGATGCTGCACGAAAATTTCCGGCTGATAAACGAAGAGTTTTATGCTGACCGTGTCTTACCGGAGCAGATGGACGCGCTTCTGGAATTGGGATGGCGGCATTTCGGTACACATTTCTTTCGCTACAACGTAGGGTTTCTCGAGGTCGATCTGCGGTTTGTGATACCTCTCCGCATCCGCCTCAAAGACTTCTCTTTCTCAAAGAGTCAGCGAAAAGTGCTTCGCAAGAATCAGGATCTCGAAGTTACAATCTCACCGGCCGAGATAACCGAGGAAGTAGAAGATCTTTTCGATCGTCACAAAGCGCGGTTTGACCACAGCGTTCCAAATTCGATCTTCGATTTTATGTCGTTCGAACCTGCCACCGTTCCGTGTGAAGCAAAGGAGATACGCGTTACAAGGAACGGTGAGCTTGTGGCCCTAAGTTATTTCGACGTCGGAAATGGCTCTACATCCGGCATCTACGGGATGTTCGATCCGGCGATCACCGACCGCAGCCTGGGCATTTTCACGATGCTCAAAGAGATCGAATATTCGATCGGAACAGGCCGTGAGTTTTATTATTTGGGCTACGCTTACGAGGGCGAATCTTTCTACGATTACAAAAAACGCTTCCGGGCTTCGGAAGCGTTCGATTGGGATTCTGATTGGACCGATTTCAGTGGTTAGATCAATTTAACAGGATATACAGGATGGCCCGTGACCTCGAAAAATATCCTGCTCATCCTGTATGTCCTGTTTGAATCAATGCTTAACCGATCAGGTTCAATTCTGCGGGAAGCGTCGGCTGAACGCGAGGGCCGGTGTTCTTTAGCGCATCGGCAAAAGCGGCGTCCATGAATTTCGGATCGGTGATCTCGATATAACGCCGGGTCTGTTCGGGCGTCATCACCTCGAGCATGAATGAATCCTCGATCCACACTTCGACAAGCTGAAACAAGCCTTCGCCGCGATTGCATAGCAGAACGCGCCAGCCTTCACGCTTAGCAAGTTCGCGGATCTCTTCGATGCTCTTCTTTGTGTTGATGTTTAGATGCGTGGCCACATAACGCGGCACGAACTCTGACTTGACGAACTGAGCTTCGTGCTCTTCGGTCCGTGCATTCGGGTCGTTTTCATCCGGCAGCCCTTCGCCCGGAACGAGTACGGTACCGGACGGCGTGATCTCTACAGCCGTTCCCTTGCCATCATTCGCCAAAACGATGAATGAATTAGGAGCTGGCGGAAACGGATAAACGAGGCCATCCCAGACCTCTGCCAAAAA
>CAYTDJ010000245.1:0-4843 GCA_964436265.1 uncultured Chloracidobacterium sp.
ACGTCGCGGATGGGGATTAGGTTTGATACGTTCGCTCATGGACGATGTCCGCATCGAATCGGTCGACGATGGTACAAGGATCGTCATGACCAAATTCATGAAAACTCCGGCCTAGTTTCGTTATGCCGAACCTCGATCTATCTTTCTGCGAGATCGCACTTTCGATCCGTCCCGCCACAACCAACTCTGTTGAATCGACGAAAAGCCAAAATCTGACTAAACTGAAACCTGAGCCGGGCCCAATTGCTTATCTCAGACTATGATCTGCCCGAACTGCGGCAACGACACCCCGAACGAACAGGCGTTTTGCGCTGCCTGCGGCGCGTTTATACGCACGCAGTTCGGCAAGGTGTTTTCAAATGACCGATCGCCGTTCGAACCGCCGGTGATCGACGGATGGCCGGCAGTGATCGCAGAAGACAATTCCCTCGGTCTTGAAACAGCAGCTGACGTGAACGATGCGGCTGAAATTGAAACGGACCCGCTCCTGTGGCCGAGCGAGACCGTGTTCATCCCGACCGCGGATCTTTCGAGAGACATACAGCCGGACGAGGTCTTGCTCCCGCCGGACGCGGCGTTCGAGGACGCCCAAGCCGATGACTTTTTCGAACAAAGTCTTTCAGGCCGGATCAAACGAGAAGACCTTGAAATAGAAGCACCCGTAGCTGAACCTTTGGTCGCGGATGCCGTAGCCGAAGAGCCTACTAGTTCCGGCCCTTACAGTATTGAGCAAATCGAAGAATTTGGCTTCAAAACTCAGGCCGCCGGAAATGTAACGCAAGTGATCGACGTGCCGGTCGTCGATTTTCCGACTGAGCCGGATCTTTCGGGACCACAGACAACCAAGAGTCGGATCGGATCTAGGTCCATATTTCGGATCTCGGCCTCAGTTCTTTTGCTTTCATGCCTATTCGGGGCCGGTGTATTCGTGGGAACGAAGCTGCAGCCGTTTGTTGTAGAGCTTCCTTCGATTGACGATGTGCCGCCAGTTTCTACCGATCCGGTTCGGCCGATCCCGCCCCCCGGAATGGTTTACGTTCCCGGAGGAGAATTCAGGATGGGCAGCGATATTGGCGATCCGCTTTCTCGTCCCGAACATAAGATCACCGTTGCTCCTTTCTTTATCGACCTCACGGAGGTTACGAATCAGGCGTATCTGGAGTTCGTCAATGCGACAGGACATGACCCGCCCAAAGGTTGGATCAACGGAGCGTTTCCAGAGAGTGAAAGGGAGTTTCCCGTAACCGGCATAACATGGTACGAGGCAGCGGAGTTTGCCGCTTGGGCGGGGAAACGTCTCCCAACCGAGGCCGAGTGGGAGTTTGCCGCGCGGGGGAATGACTCAAGAATTTATCCATGGGGAGACAAATGGGACCCGTCGCTTGCGAATGCGGGTAACCAAAGCCAGGGTGTTCGCAGAGTCGGCCAAGGCGGGCGATCGCCGTTTGGGGCTTACGATATGGCCGGCAACGCTTGGGAATGGACGGCAAGCGATGTGAGAGCATATCCCGGAGGACGCGAATTTCCGTGGTCGCGTCTTCGTCTAAAAGTCATACGCGGCGGCAATTGGAAGAGTTCTGAAGTGTCGTCGTCGACCTTCTTCCGCGGTTATTACGGCGCGGCGGGTGAACGCGAATATCTCGGGACGAGCTTTAGATGCGTCAAAGATCCTGCAAAATAGAAGTTACCGTGATGCTCGGCGGAATGGTCCTCCACTTCCTCGTCCTGGCTTCGGCATTCACCGTTTTTGGGCAGGACGGAAGCGGACGCAGCGGAACGGCCAAAAGGACTGACGGGTCATCAAAGGTCTGGTCCGGCAATTCCGGCAATAGGCTGTTCAGGCGTTCACGTGCTTCCGATTCAAAGCCCGAGGTAACTGAAACCGGACGGGTCGCCATAATGATCAATGAAGGCGGAAGCAAGCTGGAACTCATCCGCAAGGAAACCAACGAAGCCGTTGACATTATCAATGTGCCACAGACAGCAACTTCACTGATAATCCGAACGGTGCCGGTCGGAACCTATTCACTCACCGCTCGAAAAGACGGATATTTTGAGGAAACTCGCACGGTCGAGATCGAAAAGGGAAAACGCGAAAGGGTCGATCTTTTGCTTAGGCCGAAAATGGCGATCCTCTCCGTGAGTTCCAATCTTGCGGATGCAGAGATCGACATCGATGGAGTCGGCAGCTTTACCGGCGGAATTGAGAGAGCATTTGTGACCCCGGGAACTTACAAGATCACGGCAAAACGCCGCGGATATCTTTCCCGGCAGGCTTCGGTCACGCTCGAGTCGCCCAGTCGGGAGGAGTTTCTCCGGCTGATCCTAGAGCCGTTGAGGATAGACGCGGTGCTTGACCTTGCCAGCGAGAATCTCGTCAAAGGTAATTTGACTGAGGCGACAGAACTGACAAATGACGTCTTGCTCCTAAACCCGTCTCATGCAAGGGCGAACCTTATCTTCGGACTGATCAGATACGATTACGGCGATACCGACTCGATCACATATTTCCGAAAAGCGATCAAGAATGGCGAGACGGTTCGTTTTCCCGTGAAGATATTGGTCGGGCCAATGGGCAGGAAATTAGCAGAAGCGGAGATCAGCATAGACCGAGACGGCATCAACATCGCCTCTAAACAACAGCCCGAGCTTAACTTTACAATTAAACGGACCGACCTTATTCAGCTGACCAAGGTAGAGGTTGACGGCAAGCTCGTTTCCGCGGCTCTAAATGGTAAAAGTGACTTTTACGGCCGCCCGATCGAACCGAGGCTTCAGATCTATTCGGCGAACGCTGCCCTGGGAGACGATTCTCAGTCCGTGTGTACAGTTTCGTCAAGTGGCCGGACTTGTTATTCGGATATTGAGATAATTGTTCAACTCCTGTCCGCGTGGCGAGCCGATCCTGAGATCGTCGGGTAACGCGCTCGATGCAAAAAGTGGTTGTTTTCTGTTCACCATTGTGTTAAACATTACTTCAAGTAGTTTCCATACTTTCACACGTAAACTAACAAAGGAAGAAAATTAGGTGATCTACAAGGTAGAGACCGGAGCAGTTCAAACTGCTTTGTCAGGCGAATCTTCTGCGGCTGTCCAGGTTCGGTCGGGCGAGATCGTTTCGGATCAAATCACGGCTTTTGCTTCGTTGGGATCAATCGACGGAAATGCTGCCGCTATTCCTGTCGAAGCCACTGCCGTTGTGTACGCGGGCGACTATCTTAACAAACTGACCGGTGAATCGGTCGAGCGCGAGTGCCGGCGTAAGATCGCGGAGGGCGCGACCCAACTGGTCGTGAACTTTTCAAAGACCGAGCTTGTCAACAGTATCGGCGTGTCGATCCTTCTGGGTGTGATCGATGCCGCGAAGACGAATGGCGCGACGGTGACATTCGCGGACGTAAATGAAAACACGGTGGAACTTTTTGAAATGCTCGGCCTCACGAAACATGTTCGCCTGATTCAGGGTCAATGAACGACGGACAGATCCCATCAACGGAAGTACGACATTGAAAGCAACCGAAGTAAGACAACAATCCCTTCATCAAACGACGGATCCCCGCAGCAAACTTGTTCACGTTTTTGGTGCCCTCGCAGATCTTGGGGCGGAAGTCGCGAACAAGAACAGCTTTCACGACACTATCCGGACCTCGGTCCATCTGCTTCTCGGCTCGCTCGGAATTATGCGTGGCGGTGTAGCACGCTATGCAAAATACGAGAGCGAACTGTCGATGTTGGCGATGCGCGGTATGGGCGAGGAGTTTCCGCTTTCACTCGGGGTATGTCATGAGGACGAACGGCAGTTTAGGCAAAACGGCATTTACCCTATCGAGGTCGCCGCCGCAAAAGTGCTGCCTTTCTATCAGGTTTACTGTCAGAGCATCGAACGCTCGGGCATCCAATATCTCGTTCCGCTGATAATCCACGAGGAATTGATGGGCGTAGTGTTCGTCGGCGAAAAGGCGTCCGGCGAGGCGTACTCGGGCCACGATATGGAGATCATCTGCGCAATGGCGCGCCATATCGGGGTCGCGATAACGCAAAGAAACCTCATGGCCGAACTCGAGCGCAAAGCCGATGAGAATCGCAAGCTGTACGATGAGATGCGGACGACCTATAAGGACACGGTCAGGGCATTTGCGGCCGCTATCGACTCAAAAGATAAGTACACTGAGGGACATTCGGTCCGCGTTGGGAAATACACCGAGATCATCGCGAGAGAACTTGGCTGGGCCGAAGATGAGATCGAAGGCGCGGCCGTCGCCGGTTATCTGCATGACGTTGGTAAACTCACGGTCGACCGCTCGATCATCAACGCTCCTTACAAAATAAATGCAAAAGAATCGAGTGAATTGAACCGGCATCCTTCAGTCGGTTATGAGATCCTCCTGCCCATACATCACCCTTATGCAGACGTTCCGCTTGCCGCAAAGTATCACCACGAACGGATGGACGGTCGCGGGTATCCAGACGGTCTGTATGACAGGGAAATCCCATTCATCGCAAAGATCGTAAATCTCGCCGATTCGTTCGACGCAATGACCACCGACCGGCCTTACAAGCGTCGGCGGCCCGCGAACGAGGTCATTGAAGACCTTCAGCGAAATGTGGGTAAACAATTTGCACCGGAGATCGTCGGTGGATTGTTTCGAGGCATTTTACGAGAAGCGATAGGCGATACTTCCGACAAGCGGTTTAGAAAGCTGCTTGGCCGTGAGTTCATGGAGACGGAAGGTCTTGTAACGATGCTCAAGGCCGGCCTCAACAACGTAGATCATGAAACACCGATCACTCTAATGAGTTAGACGTCTCGGGGGGCATCGTCGTCACGCGATCCTTGAACAGG
>CAYTDJ010000246.1:0-4796 GCA_964436265.1 uncultured Chloracidobacterium sp.
CTTGCGATTAACCGTATCGGTGCCATCGCGGTCCCTGTGTTTAGTGGGTATGGCGTTTCCGCGATCGAGAATCGACTAAACGCGGTCGGTGCAAAGGCACTTTTCACATGTGATGGATTTCCACGACGAAGCAAGTTCGTAAACGCCATCGATACCGCCGTGGAGGCTACGAAGAACGTCAAGAGTATCAAGAGTGTTTTTGTCGCGAACCGATCCGACTCAATCAATCACTTTCGATACCCGAGATCGTTTGTGGAATGGGACGATTTGATGGAAGACGATTTTGGATTTGTCGAAAAAACTAAAGCCGAAGACCCGCTAATCATCCTCTATACATCTGGCACAACCGGCAAGCCGAAGGGGATAGCACACACGCACGCGAGTTTCCCGATCAAAGCGGCGCAGGACATGGCGTTCGGGACGGACGTTGGCAAAGGCACGCGGATCTGCTGGTACACGGACATCGGCTGGATGATGGGGCCGTGGCTGATCTACGGTGCGCTCATCAACGGGGCCACGATCTGCATTTACGACGGCGCCCCAGACTACCCGACGCCCGACCGCATGTGGGAATTCTGTGCGAAGCACAAGGTCGAGGTGCTCGGTATCTCACCAACACTCGTCCGGGCTCTTGCAGCTGCTGAACAACGGAGCGGCGACACTCCTGTCGCCATGAGGGCAAAGCCCGAAAAATCTTCTTCCGGCCCAATCGGTGAGGGGGACAGTACAGTCGCCCCTCCGGTCGAACGAAAAGGCTGGTATTTCAAGGGCCGTCTCCCCCACTTCGACGGCGAGGTCACCCAGTTCGTTACGTTCCGATTGGCCGATTCGCTTCCAAAAGGTGTGCTCGAACGTCTCAAGATCGAATTGGAACACGGCAAGTTTGACGACGCTTCCGAAGAATTCAGACAAAGAGTCGAAGATTATCTCGATCTTGGTTCGGGTGACTGCATTTTAAGTGATCCGTCAGTTGCAACCTTAGTTGAAGAAACGATCCTTCATGAAAACGGGATCAGTTGTGATCTTCGCGCCTGGGTGATCATGCCAAATCACGTCCATCTTTTACTGCGAATGATGAAAGGCCACGACCTCGCGGGCTTAATGAAGCGTATCAAGGGAGTTTCAGCAAGGAAGATCAATCAGCTTCTTGGTCGCCAAGGGACGGTTTGGCAAAAGGAGTATTTTGACCGGTATATTCGCACCAGTGAGCATTATGCCAAGGTTTTTCAATACGTCGAGAACAATCCGGTTGTCTCAGGTTTGTCTTCGGCTCCCAAAGATTGGAAATTCGGAAGCGCTTTTTCCGCCGCAAGCGGCGGTGGCGACAAGAGTGTCGCCTCTCCATTGCCTGCGCCGTATGAGCGGCATGATCTTTCTTCCCTACGCATCTTCGCTTCTACAGGAGAGCCATGGAATCCCGCTCCTTGGTGGTGGCTTTTCAAAGAGGTCGGCAACAGCAAACTCCCCATTATCAATTACTCCGGCGGTACTGAGATCGCTGGCGGCATATTGATGGGAAATCCGCTTCTGCCGATCAAGCCGTGTTCATTTCCGGCGCCTTGTCCGGGAATGGACGTGGATATCCTTGACGAAGAAGGCAATTCGGTTCCCGACGGTACGGTCGGAGAACTCGTGATCAAACAGCCCTGGATAGGAATGGCCCGCGGATTCTGGCAGGAAAAAGAACGCTATCTCGAGACCTATTGGCGGCGTTTCAAGGACATCTGGGTCCACGGCGATTGGGCGATGCGCGACAAGGACGGCCACTGGTTCATCCTCGGCCGCAGCGACGACACTCTAAAGGTCGCGGGCAAACGCGTCGGCCCCGCGGAGGTTGAAAGCCTCCTTGTCGCCCATCCTCTCGTTACCGAAGCGGCGGTCATTGGCGTCCCCGACGAGGTCAAAGGAACCGCGATGGTCGCATTCGCGGTGCTGAATGATGAATCTAACGACTCGTCACTTGTCACTCGTCACTCGTCACTGCAACTAGAGCTGAAAACACTTGTTGCAAAGGACATGGGCAAACCGCTCGCCCCCTCGAAGATCCATTTCGTCTCAGCGCTGCCAAAGACGCGTAATGCCAAGGTAATGCGTCGTGTCATCCGCTCGGCCTATCTCGGCGAAGACCCTGGCGACCTTTCAGCCCTTGAAAACCCTCAGGCCGTTAAAGAAATTGCCGCTGCCAGGGAACATAAAGAGTAAAATTGAATAAATGACCCCCGAAACCAAGATCGAAACCGGCGAACAAGACCGCGAACACTCTCGCGACGCGGCCGAGATCTTATTGGAACGCGGGGAGAATGTCATCGCGCAGTTTACAGCGGCTCAAAAGCCCGATAATGCCGATGGGATCCACGATCTTCGCGTGGCAATTCGCCGATTGCGAACGGCGATCCGGGACCTCGCTGTCAGATCTGATAAGAAGGAAGCACGCAGACTTGATGAGGAACTCAAATCAATTGCCGCGTTTGCAGGCAAGGTACGTGATCACGACGTCGCATTGGATGTCCTCGCAAAGCTATCGGCCGAGTCGAACGACGCCTTGATACTCAGTGGCTTAAACGAAATGATAACGAGGCGGCGCAAACGCCGCGAGGCGGACCTTGTATCGCTTGCCGAACTTTTGACTGCCGAAAGGACCGAACAACTATCAGTCGCTATTCGTTCGGTGACAATGGAGGCTGCGGCCGATATCAAGAAAAGAGACGATGCGGCACATCCGGTCATCCGAGAACGACGTTCCGCATTCCTTGAACTTGCCCCTTGTCTATACGATCCGCTGGACATCAAGGGCCACCATAAACTTCGGATCGCTGCAAAACGCCTCCGTTATTCGGTTGAACTTTTTGACCGTACTCCGTCGGGCACAGAAAAGACCCCACCCGAACAGATAGCCGTTATGCAGGATCATCTCGGCGACATGCACGACTGCGATGTATGGGTCTCGGAGCTTCGCAAAAACCTCAAAAACTATTTGAAGAAAGGAGGAGAAACCACTCCCGAATTTCTCGCCGCCGAATGGCTCCTTGGCGAAATTGTCCGCCGCCGGGCAAAGAACTACCGAGAGGCACTCGAACTCTGGACCGCTTGGCGAAATGGCCACTTTCTAGAGAGCCTGACACCGGAAATACACGCCAAGATCAACAACTCATAGATCTGCAAATTATATGAACATCAAATTCACCATTCCTGTCCCTGAGCCGATCGATGTTGAAATAGACCGTAATTGGTTCACCGGAAGCTTCACCTGCAAGGCGAATGGCCGGCAATATGAGATCAAGAGCCCATATTCGCTCGGAACACACTTTGCACTCGCCACGACACATAACTACACGGTCGAAATTGGCGAGATCACCAAACACCTTGTCGAGATCGAGCACAGCCGCCCACGCTTTTTCGGTGGTTTGAGGCCGCAAAGATACATCATTAAGGTTGATGGCAGCGTAGTAGTCGATCGGACCGGATTCTGATGACGATTTTCACCATCGGCCACGGGAGACATGCGTTCAATTACTTTCTTTCGTTGCTGAGGCAGTACGAGATCGAGTTCCTCTGCGATGTGCGAAGCGTGGCGAGGTCTCGGTGGCCGCAGTTCAATGGTGGGGTGTTGAGGGAGTTGCTGGCGGATAATGGGATCGGGTACGAGCATCTTCCCGAAACTGGCGGGAAGACGAAGCCTGATCCGGAAGATCTCGATCGCGGTATCGACCGCATTATCGAGATCGCCTCGGATGTTCGGATGGTGATGATGTGCTCAGAGTCGCAGCCGCTTTCAGCCCATAAAACGCCGCGAGCAAATTGTCATCGCGTTGGTATGCTCGCCCCGATGTTTCGAGCGAGGGGCATCGAACGGATCGTCCACATTCTTCCCGACGGCCGCTCGATCGAATTCGACGAATCAGAGGTTCCGTCGATCTGGTGAATCATTGCCCCCTGAGATCGCACGATAGGGCTTTAGTCGAGGTATCCAACATCTGACAGCCGCCCGATAATTGTCAAATTCCCTTCCAAACCTTCTTGCAAGATCCTCTTCTTCCAACGGCCTGAAAATAAGCTGCCATATCGCCGAACCTATTAGTGCATATACCGCGACCAACGGCGACCCGAGAAATAGTGCAACGGCTAATCCCTGCCCGATACCTGACAAGGCCATTGGATTTCGAATGTATCTGTATGGCCCGGCAATTACCAACTTCTTAGCATGATCGAGCGGCAGCGGTGTTCCCTTGCCGATTTGCGACATCAACACCGCCGACCATACGCCAGGAATGCTCGTGAGGGCGAACACAACCAATGCCAGCGTCTTCTGGCCCTCGAACGAAAGCCGTACGATCGTCAGCTTGTCCTCGAATACGGTGATAACAAATGGAATAACGACGAGGATAATCGACCAGACAACGATGATCTGCGTGAATGTCTTTAACAATATGTATCGCGTTGAGGACAATTTTGCTTCACGAAACATGGCACGTTCGACCGTTAAGGCCGTCGCAAAAACACCCGACCATAATGTTGCCGGCAGCATCAGAACGACGCCTGGCCAGCCGTGGTCTGTCATCATAACGATCGCCAGAGTATAAAGCGTCGCGTACGTAACCCCACCGGTGACCAGCCACATCGCCGACGTGGCGTATCGGTTTCGCAGCGAGATCAGTATCGCAGCCAGGAGAGAAACCGGCCCAATTATCAATAGATCGGGCAGCCAAAAAGCCCAAAGTATCGTCAACGAACTCGATTCGAGCGCGAACCACCGCCGAGTGTCAGGACGGGTGATCAACAACCCCCACCACCCCATG
>CAYTDJ010000247.1:0-4792 GCA_964436265.1 uncultured Chloracidobacterium sp.
CTTTCCACAACTCGCCGCCGGAATTTACTTCAATATCGCAACCGGCATCTTTAATGGCCCGGAGTATGCCCATCGTAGACATCGCTTTCGCGGCATAGCATAGCTTCAGCGGGCGATCGATGACCGCCGCCACTTTCTTTAACCGCTCGATGTTGTGACGAATGCGCGATTCGCTAAAGACGAACAGCGGCGTGCCGTGCTCGCGCGTGAGCTCGACCGCATCGACACCGTCGATGTGGAGCCGGTTGTCTTTCGTATCCAGGAAACCCTCTATCTCCCAAGTCATAAATGGGATGCGGACGCCCTCGTCCGCAGTTTTCAAATTTTACTATTCAAATTAACAGTATCGCGGCGGCTTACTTGTTGCGGACGGGGGCGTCCGCGTTCCGCTGGATTCCGGTTCCGCGTGGATGAAGGCCCGGCAGCGATATCGGCAGTCTTCCAGTGATCTCCTGCATTCCAAGGATCGCGCGGCCCGATGCCCGCTGCAGGCTAGGCATATCGCCGTATGCGACCAGGTACGTTTTCATCTCAGGAAACGAACTCAGGATATAGGGATTGCCAAAACTGATCCCGATCACCTTCTTATTCGCGGCGAGTGCTTCCCGCAAGATCGCGGCTCCGTTTTCGGGTATGCCGACACTGTTCTTCGCACCCGAACGTACGCGGCCATACAGCCCCACGACTACGGTGTCGGCTTCATTCACAGCCTTTCGTGCAGCGTCGACCTGTTCTTTCAATGAATTCTCTTGCAGGTATCCGGAGGTAAACCTCAGCCCGTTCGAACGAAGTGTGCCGACGAGCGAACCCATCGTGCTTGGGCCGTCAAAACCATTTGAGATTCCTAAGACAGCGATCTTTTTTGAACGATCGAGCGGAAGGTCCGCATTGCGAACGAGCGTAATCGCGTGGTTTGCTATCTCGTCGGTCAAGGCGGTCACGTCCGGGCTCGAAACGATTCTGTCCATCTGGTCGATCGGTGTGATGCGTTGCTTAAAAAGCCCTAGTTCGTGTTTCCATGCGATCTGCCGAGTGACGGATTCGTCGAGACGCGACATCGGAATACGCCCGGAAGCTACAGCCGCTTTTAATCCACGAAGGATCGAATCAGCATCCGTAGGTTTTTCTAAAATGTCGGTTCCGGCCAACACCGCCCGAACGCCCGCTTCTTCCTGTGTGAAATAAAGTGTCAGGCCGCTCATCGACATCGCGTCGGAAACTATCAGGCCTTTAAAACCCATCTCCTTGCGAAGTATATCGGTTTGCACTTTGGCGGAAAGTGTAGCTGGGATAGTCGCCGACTGTGTGACGATCTCGGCACCGGCTTCTGCATCGCCGCCTTTATATTCCTTGAGCGGTTTGACCTCTTCTCCGTCGATCTGCGGAAGGGCAATGTGTGCGATCATGATCGAACCGATGCCGGCCTCGACCGCTTTCTTGAACGGTACGAGCTCGAGCGAATCTAGCCGAGCACGCGGGACTTCGATTATCGGCAAACCGCGATGCGAATCGACCGCCGTATCTCCGTGGCCGGGGAAGTGTTTTGCCGTCGCTATCACTTTTTGGCTTTGGATCCCGTTGGCAAATGCGACACCGAACTTAGCGACAGTCTCGGGATCTTCGCCAAAACTGCGAACGTTGATCACCGGATTGTCGGCGTTGTTATTTACGTCAAGAACAGGTGCGTAAACATGCTGAATTCCGATCGCACGGGCTTCGCGGCCGGTCACGACCCCCATCTTATATGCGTAATCCGGGTTGCCGGTTGCCGCAACTGCCATTGCCCACGGAAAATTCGTCGCGTCCTCAAACCGCATTCCGATCCCGGTCTCGGCGTCCAGCGACATCAGCAGCGGCGTCTTTGCAAGTTCCTGCATGCGGTTACCGATAATGGTCGTTTCATAGATCGGGGCACCGAAAAAGATAATGCCGCCGATCTTGTTTTCGACCACATCACGCTGCAGTGATTTGAAGAAAGAGCTTTCACGGTTCGCAAACTTTGCGTTGATGCCGATATGAACAAGTTGGCCGATCTTTTCATCGACCGACAACTTTTTGACGTATTTGGCGGCAAAATCCCACGACTTTTTCGAGGGCTCAAATCTCGATCGCGGATCGGGGACCGCGGACTGCGGAATAGCGACAGATGCGATCCCGAGCGAATTAAAGACAAAGATAATTGCGAGTGTATGCCTAAGAAACTTCATCATTAGTTTTGAACATCAACGTAGAAACAAATGCTATTAAAACCGTCGTCAAACTTCCCATCAACGCGTACCACGGAAAAGCGATCACTGGTCCGGGCACGACCTTGTTAGATGCGAGAAGCACGTAAGTCATCAGCACTATACTTACGCCCATGCCGAGAAGGGCATGTATCTCCCTTGCGCGTTTTATGAACGAACCGACAAGGAACACGCCCAGGATCGGGCCGTTTATAAGCGATGCAACCGCGAGAGCAAGGTTCAATGCCGAGCTGTTCGCGTCCTTCAATCCGACCGCGATCGCGATCTGTATAATGCCGACAACGACCGTAAGAATTCCGGCTATGCGCATCAAGTGCCGGTCCGATCTGTCCTTTGCGAACGGCTTATAGATATCATTAACGGCCGTCGCGGCAATTGAGTTGAGAGAAGACGATAATGCAGCGGCAAAGATCGCTGCAACGACCAAACCCGAAAGTCCGGTCGGCATTTTTTGTGTGATAAAGCTCGGGAAGACCTTGTCCGGCCCCGTGAACGGAAATGCACCGGTTCCGGCGGCAAAACCGTCAAGGTTATATGGCTGATAGAAAGCAAACAGAAGCACACCGATAAAAAGAAAACCTATGAATTGTCCGAGAACAACCGCGCCCGAGGTCATCAATGCAGTAATCGCCGCCCGCGGCTTATCGGTACAAAGATATCGCTGAACGAGAAACTGATCGGTGCCGTGCGTAGACATCGTAAGAAAGCAACCGCCCAGCACGCCTCCCCAAAACGTGTAGGTCTTTGCGAAATCGAGATTAAAGTCAAGCAACTGAAACTTATCGTATTGCCTCCCAATGTCGATCGCTCCGCTTATCCCGCCATCGATGTTCTGGATCAGCACGACCGCCGCTGCGATCGCTCCGCCGATGTAGATCACTAGCTGGACGACTTCGATCCAAATGACCGCTTCCATTCCGCCATAGAAAGTGAAGACGATCATCACGATCCCAAGTATCAGGATCGAACCGACGATCACGTAGGTCGGGTCGGTGTCCGGCTGAAAAGCGGTGTAAACGGCCGCAAGAACGATAGCCGTAAGCAGCAGGCGAATGCCGTCCGCGACGTTTCGCATTATCACAAACAGGCCCGAAGCAAGCATCTTCACCCGTCCGCCAAATCGGTCTCCCAAAAGCTGATAGACCGTCTGAAGCTGGCCTTTGAAATACAGCGGAATGAAGACTATAGATATTACGACACGGCCGAGCAGATAGCCGAAAACAAGCTGCAGGAATTCAAAATTGCCGTTCTTCGCAAAAACGACTCCGGGCACCGAGACAAACGTGATCGTGCTCGTTTCAGTCGCAACGATCGACATTGCGATCGCCCACCACGGCACGCTGCGGTCACCGACGAAATACTCTTCGGTCGTCTCCTGCTTTCCCGCAAAAAGGATACCGAAAGCCGTTATTCCGATCAGGTAGCCGAAGATTATGACAAGGTCGAGTGTCTGCATTGATCAATAAGCTGTAACGAAAGATTTTCGGGAAAGCGATAAGAAGTTTTTATCGTGAAATGTTAGGTCGGGTCAAATCGGAAAACGGAGTGCAAGACCTCAGTCCGCAGGTTGGTCTACTTTCTTGCCCAATACATGCCGATATTCTTTATGCGGTAAAGCTGACTTTCATCGACCCAAGGATACCTTTCGCGCGCCATCGGCACGATGTCGCTTTCAGAAATATTGCCGGCGAGCTCGTCCTCGGCAAGCCTGAGAATATATGATTCCGCCTCGTCCGCGAGTTTCTTCAGCCGAGCTATCTGATCCGCCGAGAGGTCGGGATAGATCCGAAGCATTCGCTCATCAATTGGCTTTCGAAAATTCTCGCCCCATTCCGTCGCAAACTCGAGCGCGTGGTTCATCATCTCTGCAGGGAATTCATATTCGTTATCTTCCGCGTGCGAGTGATAAAGATTTACGGGCATTGAATCGGCGGGACGTACAAATGATCCCGTCGAAGAAACGGCATTCGCGATCTGTTCATATCGAGCTTCGAATTCAGGCGGGAAGAACTTGATAAACCTTAACCTTAAATATCGGCCTCGTTCGAGCCGCATATCCATCTCGTAAAATCCCGGCCCGACATGGCCGACGTGCAGGCAATAAGCCTGCCCATTATCGATCTGTTCGAGCGACGAGGTTTCATACGAATCGACCTCAAAGCCTTTTAGCGTGTTCGTCAGGGTGACGTGCGAGATCTGCGGAAAATTTTCCGGCAGCGGAACGACGATCTTCTGCCAATGAAGATTCTCGTCAACGTATATTCCGAAAATGCCGATATTGTTCGGATTGTCGTCAAAAGAAGGATCTGCATCGCTCAAGACACGCTGATACGTGATCTGTACCGGACATTTTCCGGGCGGAACGTTCTCGGCAAACGGCGGACAGGGAAGTAAATCATCCTTTGCATTAAACCCCGGAATTCCGTCGCCGCGATCTGGCAAACGATAGCCCAGCGTCTGGTATTCACTGTCAGCGATCGTATTGAATTTCTGGCCGAATGTTGGATCGAGGCTCGCTGCGGAAACGATCTGATCCTCGAGTTCGA
>CAYTDJ010000248.1:0-4769 GCA_964436265.1 uncultured Chloracidobacterium sp.
CGCAGGTCCTTGAGGAAAGCGTCCTCGGCCTTGCCGCCCGTAATGCCCTTCCATTTCTTTACCTCGTCGAGCGTTGCAAAGTTCGCAGTCAGCCACGATCTTGCTTCATCGACCGAACGTGAGTTGCGGATAAGCGGAATTATGTAATCCAGCGCGTCGATCGCTTTGTTCAAGCCCTCCAAAATGTGGGCACGGGCCTGAGCCTTGCGAAGTTCGAATTCGGTTCTCCTTCGGACGACCTCGCGTCTGAACTCGATGAAATGTTCGAGCATTTCCTTCAAGTTGAGAAGTTTTGGCTGTCCGCCGACGATCGCGATGTTGATTATTCCGAACGAGGATTGCATCGGCGTCAGTTTGAACAGCTTGTTCAATACGACCTGGGCCACCGCGTCGCGCTTCAATTCGATTACCAACCGCATTCCTTCGCGGTTTGATTCGTCGCGAATGTCCGAAATGCCGTCAAGCCGTTTTTCCTGAACCAACTCCGCGATCTTCTCGTGGAGTTTCGCCTTATTGATCTGAAACGGGATCTCGGTAACGACGATAGCGTCGCGTTCACGTTCGCCGCGTCCGATACGGTCGATCGCAGCCCGTGCCCGCATCTGTATGACGCCGCGTCCAGTTCGATAGGCCCGATGGATCTCTTCACGCCCGTATATGAATCCGGCCGTCGGAAAATCGGGCCCCGGAACTATCTTGATCAGCTCGTCAATGGTCGTTGCCGGCTTTCGTATCAAAGCGATCGCGGCGTCCAGAACCTCGGTAAGGTTGTGAGGCGGGATCTTTGTCGCCATTCCGACAGCGATCCCTTCCGAACCGTTCAGGAGCAACAGCGGTACTTTGGTCGGCAAGACCACGGGTTCGCGAAGGCGGTCGTCGTAGTTCGGCTGAAAATCGACGGTTTCTTTTTCTATGTCCGCAAGCACCTCGTCGGTCAGCTTTTCAAGCCGAACCTCCGTATATCGCATCGCGGCAGGATTGTCGCCGTCAACCGAACCGAAGTTGCCTTGGCCGTCGATCAGGGTATAACGCATCGAAAAATCCTGCGCCATACGTACGATCGAGTCATAGATCGCGGAATCGCCGTGGGGATGATATTTACCCATCACGTCGCCCACCGGACCGGCTGACTTTCGATATCCTTTATTAGAAGTGTTCCCGGACTCGTACATTCCGTAGAGAATTCTGCGGTGTACTGGTTTTAGTCCGTCTCGCACATCCGGAAGTGCCCGGCCGATAATGACCGACATTGCGTAGTCCAGATAGGACCGACGCATTTCGTCCTCAATATTTATTTGATTGCGTTCGACAAGATCCATGTTATTTTATTCGACGGGAGCCTAAAGGCGCCCTGTTTTAATGCTTGGAATGACTTCTCGTAGCAGTTATAAAAAATGCTGGAAAATTTCCTTAGTTGGTGCTATTCTTAATTTTACAGGCGGACAGCCTGTTTAGCAACTCACACGCCTTGCGAGAGTCCTCGCTAAATTTTCCCGTTCAATCTGTTTGCCAAATACCTAAATCCCCTCTAGATCTCGTCTCTTGGATACGACGCAAATGTCCTCAACTGTAATTGACAAAGACAATCGAAGGATACAAAGATACTCACTTTCATTGCCCGCGCGGGTCGAGGTGAGAATCGATAAGAACTTCTCCTGGAACGAGATAACTCGACTCGAGGACGTATCGGCTTTTGGGGCCGGAATGAACCTCAAGCGGCCGGTAAAGCGAGGGAGACTTCTAGTTATCAGCGTGCCGATGCCTCGCCAGCTTCGATGTTACGATTATCTCGAGCCCCAGTATCGGATCTGGGGGCTGGTGCGTCGTTGTGTCGCCATTGGTGACAATCCGCAGGCGGAAAGCTACGCCATCGGAATTGCGTTTATCGGCAAGAATCCGCCCACCTCTTACCAGGACAATCCTGCAAAACTCTACGACCTTTCCGAAAGGGAGGACGGCGGCCTATGGCAGCTTAGAGAGGCCGACGCGATGCCGGACGAGAGCGATCTTCCCGCCTACCTTAGACGACATACAAGATTCGCAATTCCCGAGTCTCTCCTGCTCGAAATGCTCGATGAGAATGGCGACGTCATCGCAAGCGAGGTAAGTGTAACAGAAAACATCAGTGTCGGAGGTGCCGCCGTCTTTACTTCTTTCGACGTAGGAAACGGCGCATTTTTGAGAGTAAAAAGCGAGCGTCATGACCTCTCGATCATCTCCATTGTCCGAGGCCGGCATGTTGGCCCGGACGGAATCGTCCGTCTCCACCTCGAATTTATCGATCACCTTTATCCGCTCGAAGGTATCGAATAACCTTTGATCGCCCACCCGGTCATAAACCCAACCTACCAAGTCTTACCTCCCGGAGGAATTGATGTCATCCAGTACCGAACTGTTGAAACAAAAAGCGGAAATTTCGACTATGTCCCTTCATGCAGTAGTAAAAGCAAAGGATAGCGACGATACCAATTGGAAAGAGATCGCGGATGTCGCCAGCGTCTCGGCGACAGGTGCTGGTTTCTACATCCAGCGCGAATGTCGGGTAGGCACACTTCTATCGCTGATGATCCCACTCGCTCCGCACCTTAGGTGCTACGACCACGAAAAAGAACTCTACCGGGTTTGGGGGTTGGTCCAGCATTGTCAGCCGCTGTCGGGAGACGAGGCGGTCGGATTTCACGTCGGTGTTGCGTTCATCGGTAAAAATTCGCCTGAAAGCTATCAGGAAAATCCAGTTCAAGGCTATAAGATCTGCGGTATGAATGAGGATGGACTTTGGAAGATAACCGAAGCGAAATCCCAATTCAAGGCCCGCAGACATATACGTTATTGGGCAAACGTTGACCCTTATCTGGCCTTGCTCGATTCGAAACGTGACACGGTTAATGGCGAACGCACGACTACCGAAAACATCTCGAAAAACGGTGCTGCAGTGTTTTCTACCTTGCACGTTAACGTCGGTGACAGAGTCAAATTCATCTGTGAAAAATATGACTTCTCAGGACTCGCCGTGGTTTGCAACAAACAGATAGGAAAGGACGGCCGAGACCGGCTTCATCTTCAATTTGTCGAAAATTCCTTCCCGGTCGAGAAACTCGACAACGCTATCGTACAAAAGCGAACTGATTAAAAACCGATCTGATCGAAATTCCAATAGCCGTCTTTTCAGGGCGGCTTTTTTTAATTCGGAGTTGTAGGCGCCGGTTTTGGTGTCGGGAACCCATTGGGATAACGCTCCCTGAGAATTCGGAGCTTCCTACGCTGCTCAGGAGTTAGGCTGCGGGGATCGATATTTGGAAATGTCGGATCAGGCGGCTCGACATTCGGCACTCTAGGGGTGCGATTCATCGGTATGATCCGCCCGTCCGGCAAGTATACCTTGCCGTTCTCGACCCTCACATTTCCCATGTAGATCTTGTCGCCCTTGATCGTAATATTTTCATCGTTTAGACCCAGATCGGGATCGTTGATGTCCACTGACGAATTCGCATCGGAACTTTTCGACGCTTTCGCGGTATCAGTCTTCCTAGGGGCTGTATCGACTGTTGTTCCTGCCGACGCTGCATTTGACGCGCTCCCTTTTTGTTCGGCAGCCGTCTGCTGTTGATCTGCGGGTTGTGCGTCCAATGTCTCCGGCTGAGTTGCGATCGGCTCAGCGACAGGCGGAATTTCTACCGGTTTCGTTCCGAAAAGAGCATCCCTAAATACAAAAGCTCCAGCGGCAGCTGAACCAAGAAACAGAAACACCGCCGCTGCCGCGACCAGGGCGACCTTCTTAGAACGCCGTCCTTGTGAGGTATTACTCGAAAGGCGATACGACTCGCCCGTAGACGAGGCAACCGCCATCGGCCGTACGGCTGTGACTTGCGACAGATTCTCGGGATAGACCTCGGTCTTCGCATGAGTTGCTCGCAGTCCCTCATTCTGCGTCGCACCGGGCATCAATTTAGTCTTTTGCGAATAAATGTCTGTTCCCGAACCTCGAGCGACCGAAACGGTATTCACCGCTAGGTCCGCGTGTGTCAGATGATCGCGCAGCATTGAACGCATCTCAGCCGCGGTTGCCGGGCGCTCCGCTGCATCGAGGTCCATGGCCTTGTGAAGTATCGCAGCAACGCCGGCGGGTATCTCCGGTCGGATCTGATTTGCCGGGACAAGCGGATCAGGCTTTTGGCTAAGCACCGACATAGCCCTGGTAAGAGCATCTTCAGGGGGAACGTTAGTAAGCAAGTGATACAAAGTTGCCGCGAGTGAATATAGGTCGCTTCTGGGATCCGTACCCGTGCCTTGTATCTGTTCAAGGGATGCGTAATTCCTCGAATAGCCAAAAATGCTTTTCGCGTTCGTCTGATTACCTGCTCCGGTTACGTTACCCTTCGCAAGTCCGAAATCGAGCAGGATTATCTGTCCCTTTGGCGTTATCTTCAGGTTCTGCGGTTTGATATCTCGGTGGATGACCGGATTTTCCTGATTGTGCAGAAAATCGAGCGCTTCGAGCAGCTGATCCGCCCAATCGAGAACCTGTTCCACCGGAAACGGTTCGCCTCGCTCCTCGAGGATGCAGGCGAGATCCTCACCGGGGATGAACTCCATCACGAGGAACTGTCCGTTCTCTTCAAGAAAGTGATCACTGACCCGTGGAAGTGCCGCGTGCTTCAGACTATTCAAGAGCCTGGCTTCCCGCTCGATCGCCTTGCGATAGTTATCATCCATGCAAAGCGTTTCTTTGATCGCGACAGTGCTGCCAAATCGCTCATCGGTCGCGACAT
>CAYTDJ010000249.1:0-4752 GCA_964436265.1 uncultured Chloracidobacterium sp.
ACTCGAAATACTTCTTCGGCTCATTCGCATTCGGAGCGATAAAAATTTCGCAGACATCGCGGTCCCAAAGTCCGACCGTTTTTTCAGTGGTTTGTGGGCTGTCAGAGACGACTAGGGTTTCATTTTGAATGCAGTCGAAGCGTACGAAAAGCGCTTCTGCAGACCAGAGACCGGTGAACGCTAGGGTGCGGCCGCGCTCAATTCTCCCACCCCAATCTTTGTCAATAAGAAAAGGAAGTCTTTGTTCCCAAACGGGATCGTCGAAATCTGAAATATCTAACTCGCGATTCAGGCAACCTATCTTGTAGATATGCTTCGAATCGAACGCTGAGCGTAGTTGCCAGTAATTGCATTCCTGCAACTTGCGCTCTAACTCGTCCATTCCGTCATCACCGACTTCGTCGGAAAAAACGCTTTCGAGGATCGATCGGGCTCTACTTAGTTTCCGCGCTACGTCCCAATCAGTTAAAAACAGGCTTTCAATTTCGCAGTATTCCTCATCAGATTTACGATCGCTCCAATATGATCCGATCCGGTCGAGCGATACGACCAATTCATTCAAATCCGCAAGAATACTGACAATGTCGTCCTTTGAATAAGACACAAATTTGTCGTTCATGTAACTCAGTATGTTTCAGACGAATCTTCTGATCCAGCGTCGAAAATTCCTAGCCTCGGCGGCGATCGCCTTTCCTAAACCTTGAAATAAGACACCAAAAGGATGGTTTTGCGTGAATGCATTAGCGATCGCCCAAAGTGTCTTTCGCGAAAACTCGTTTTCGTTCGATATTGCAAAGACCGGTTCCCAGTATTCGGGCATTAACTTGGATTTGAAACGGTCGAGGCCGTCGAAATTATAGAACCGCTGGCCGTGCTTCCGCATCCAGGCTAATAGAACCCGCAGCCAGAGTGGATTATTAAATGGCTCGATCTTGGCCCGCGTTGAAAGCGGCGATAGGCCTAGGGTGATATATTCACAGCCTTCGTCCGCGATGGTTCGGATCGCATGATCCATCATAAGCTCTACGGTCCCATTTGGCGCTCCGCGGCGGTGAGGAAATTGTTCGGTCAGCCATCCTGACCGTTCAGGTATCGGCGATAAAACCAGAAACGCTTCGACCCGTGAATCGCGTTCCGCGACAAATATTCGCCTGTTTTCAAGACGAGCAAGCGTTTCCGGTTCAATGACAAAGTGAAGCGGCGGAAGGCCTTTCAACTCCAGCCATGAGGTCAGGCAGGCGCGAAGATCGGCGTTGTTCGTCGCGCGTTCGACAGTCCATTCTCGAATGTTGACACCTTTATTTCTTGCTCGACTGATCTGTGCACGGAGGGAAGAATGCCGGGCAACGATCGATGGCCAAGATCCAGGCTTCCACACGGGCTGTGCACCGAGCAAGACGCTCGCGTGCGATCTGGAGTAATGATATAGCTTATCGAGCCTTCCTTCGGCGCCGAAATAACAGACACTTTTCCCAGCGTTTTCGCTGTCGCTTTCAAACGCAGATGAAACCCGTTTCAATTCCCGTTCGTCGCATACCGGTGCACCCGCGACCACGCGCACCTTTTTCGAAGAAACAAAACCAACTACCGACTCCCCATCTTCGCCGAACCAATACTCGATCCCCGGATTCACGATCTGAAAGCAGGTCGTATTCCATCCGTGCTTCATCACCAGATCGCGGGCGCGTTCATAATTGTCGCGATCCCCATCGGACATTGTTATGTATTTAATACAGTCTTGAACGCCATTTTGGCGAGTTTCCACGTACGGTTCCAGTCTATCTTGCCGTCCGGGTCGCGGCCCATTAGTTTGTTGACGAACATCTTGCGAAAATCGGCGCCTTCACGTTTGAGCATAAATTCCTTCGCATATGGCTTTGCCGTTTCGAAGAAATTGAACTCCGGATCGGTAATGATTCCGATGCCCTCGAGCGTCATTAGCGCACGCATGATGTACGTGAAATTGGACGGAAGGCGGAACGGATAATCGTACATCACGTCCGCAAGGTCGTAGGTAAGTTCCTTGAAATTAACATCCTTGAGTTTCAGATTAAGATGAAACTCGAACATTTTCTCAACTACGGGGCGAACCGATCTGGCATCTGTTCCGGGCTTGAGAAAATCGAGTTCGATCAGGTCCTGTGCAATGCCGGCAGGATCTTTACTGACGACGTGGAAAAACGCATCTATCATCTTTGACTGAAGCTCAGGCGGAATACGCCCGACCATACCGAAATCAAAGAACGCCAGTCGGCCGTCGTTCATCACGAGCAGATTGCCCGGATGTGGGTCCGCGTGAAAAAATCCGTCCTCGAGAAGCTGTTTGAGATATGTCTTGATAAGCAGTCGATTTACCTTTTCAGGAGAAATGTCTCGCTTCCGCTGACCTTCGAGGTCGGTTACCTTTGTGCCGTGAATGTATTCCATCGTCAGAACTTTTGATGTGGTCGCGTTCCAGTAGATCTTAGGAACGTGGATGTTCTCCCAACGCTGGAAACTCTCGCGAAACCGCTCGGCATTGCGGCCCTCGGCTGCATAATCCATTTCCTCGTGGATCGTTTCGTTAAACTCGCGAAGCATTCCGGACCAATCGGCGTTTTCATTTAGCTGAGGATAACGCTCGGCAAACTTGGCCACCTTTTTCAAGATCTCAAGATCGCCTTTGATCGTTGCTTCAAGATTTGGCCGCTGAACCTTTACGGCGACCTCTTCGCCTGTATGCAGCCGCGCACGGTAAACTTGTCCGAGAGAAGCAGCGGCAACCGGCTCGAGTTCAAATTCCTTATAGACCTGATTTATCTTTTGACCAAGTTCCTTTTCAATCCGTGCAAATGCGATCTCATTGGGGAATGGCGGAACGTTGTCCTGCAGTTCGCCGAGCGCGATAACGAAGGGTAACGGAAGCAAATCGGCGCGCGTCCCGAGCGACTGGCCGATCTTGATGAACGTTGGCCCAAGTTCGATCAGTTTTTCTTTAAGCCAGACAGCCTGCTTTTCCTGATTTACTTCACGGTTGAGTTCGCTCCCGAGTATGAACCACCTGACGATCAGCGTCAGCCGGTGAAAGAACCATGACCGAACGCGATAAAGGTATTCGCCGTAAACGGCCATGCGAGTAAGCCTGCCGGCTGTCTTCATTCGTTCCCCGGCGTGGCGGACGGCACCTTTCCTATGCGTCTCGTACTGATCGAGATAAAGGTAGAGAGCGAGTTTCCCGATCACGGCGGAAACATGTGCGATTCGCAGCCAGCCTCGGATTCCCAAATATCGCTTTTCGACGTCTGATTCTTTTTCTGCGAGAAACTTCTCTTCGGCGATCAGTTGTTCATTCGTTACGTATTTTGCGATCGGCAATTCCGCGGTCGCCGTCATTTTGCGCCCGTCATGACCGTTTGCGGAGACCGGCTCCGCGGTCACCGGCCTTAACGCTAAGCTTTGATCTTCCATCAATTACTAATTCGTTCGCTCAATCAGCCGCAGATTCGCATTCCTGCCCAAACTGAAGCAAATATCCATTGTTGTCATAAACGGCAAATTCTCGCATGCCGTAAAAGAAGTCTTCGATGCCATAGCATACCTTCGCTTTGTCTTTCAGTTTTTCCCAGAGCGCATCTACGTTATCAGTATTAAAATAAAGAGATCCGGTAAACCCGATCTTTTCATAGGGAGTATGCTCGTTTGGTTTTGCGATCATCAGAGCTACGTCGTCTTTTTGAAGCGATGCCCAGCCCCAGTCGTCGTTCCGGTCACTGCATTCAAAGCCTAGGACCTCCAAATAAAAGTCAATGGTCGAAGAAAGATCTTCGGTCCATAACACCGGCCTTAGATCCGTCAATCTCATACGACCTCCAACATATTCCTTACGCCTTCCTGCCGGAAATAGTTCAATGCCCGTGCAGAGTCTTTCTCGATCTGTGCTTTTAACTCCTCTATTCCATTGAATTTACGCTCGTCTCTGATGCGATGCAGAAAACGTACACGGAGCACGTCACCGTAAAGGTCGCCGTCGAAATCGAAAATGAAAGTCTCGATCGACGGTTCGGCGTCGTTTTCAAAAGTCGGCCTAACGCCAATGTTTGTAACGCTTCGCCGCCAGGCTCCGTCAACGAGCGTTGCGGTCGCATAAACACCAAATTTCGGAATGACACGATTGTGGGGCTTCAAATTAGCGGTCGGAAAGCCGATCGTGTGTCCCCGACGGTTTCCGCGAATAATGACACCCTCGACACCGTATGGACGGCCCAACATTCTGCGTGCAAGATTGGTCCTGCCCTCTGCAAGCAGATGCCGGATCTTCGACGAACTGATCCTCTGACCGCGAAGCGTAACCTCCGGCACCTCGTCGGCAAAAAATCCCAATTCGGCACTCATCCTGCGAAGCAGGTCGATATTGCCTCCTCGGCCCTTACCGAACGCAAAACCTTTACCGAGGTAGACCTCTTTCGCATGAAGCCGATCGTGTACGATCTCATAAAGAAAATCCTCGGCAGGGTGCGAAGCAAACTCTTTGTCAAAAGGTATAACGATAGCTTGTTCGATGCCCAGCACTTCAAAGTTTGCGAGCCTTTGATCCAATGTCTGAAGCAACGGCGGGGCCGACTCAGGATGAAGTACCGCCCGCGGATGTGGGTCGAACGTGATCGCGGTTGCGTGCGCCTCGACTTTGTTCGCCCTTTCAACGACAGTCTGCATGATCCGCTGGTGACCGAGGTGCAGGCCGTCAAAAACGCCCAGCGTCAGGACGTTGGGCTT
>CAYTDJ010000250.1:0-1627 GCA_964436265.1 uncultured Chloracidobacterium sp.
TGCAGAAGAAAGGCGTTCCGGTGGATGACCCGCGGCTGCGGGCCCTTCAAATGGAACAGCTCAAGCTGACAAAGGACGCTTTGCCAATTGGCGGCTGTCTGCCGATGCTGCTGCAGTTCCCTTTGCTGATCGCGTTTTACACGGCGATAACCATCGCACTCGACGCACGGCAAGCAACGTTCATGTGGCTTCCCGATCTATCGGCCGCGGATCCGTTTCATATCCTTGAATTTGCATTTGCAGGTTCGATGGTGCTCGCGATGAAGTTCACGCCGACCGCGCCGGCCGTTTCGCCTGAGCAGCAAATGCAGCAAAAGATGATGACCTATCTGATGCCTGTAATGATGCTGTGGGTGATGTGGACCGCACCGGCCGGATTGCTGATCTATTGGCTATTTGGAAACGTCGTCAGCTTTGGCCAGCAGATGCTCATTAATCGACTGAACAAATCGAATGAGCCGACGACGACCGTTGTCGACAACGTGCCGGCAAACGCTAAGAAGGTAAAGCCAAAACTGGGTGCGTCATAGGTAGAAATATGAACGAAACTTGTGAGAACGCGAAAGAGTTTCTGTCCGGCCTGATCTCGGACATGCGATTCAACATGACCGTCGAATCCAATTGGACAGACGAGGGCTGTCACCTTGATCTTCATGGAGAAGACGCTCACATTGCTCGTGCCGAAAACGGCGAGATGCTTGATGCATTCGAGGTTTTGCTTTTTCAGATCTACGGCCGCGAACTAGACCGCGAACATCGCTTTGTCGTTGACGCCGACGGGTATCGCCAGACACGAAGGCAAGAGTTGCAGGCAATGGCACGATTTGCCGCAGATCAGGTTCGCAAAGGCGGGCGGGCTTTCACTTTCGGTGTATTGAATTCGACCGAGCGGCGGATAATTCATATGACGCTTCAGAAAGAAGAAGACCTGCACACTGAATCGGTTGGCGCGGGCCGCGAGCGAAGATTGCAGGTTCGGCTAAAATAAGGTCTACTCAAACAGAATGGACAGGATGAGCAGGATGGATGAAAATCCTGTTTATCCTGTCTATCGTGTTTTTGATCAAATGAAAGATACGATCGTCGCACTTGCAACTCCCACGGGCCGCAGCGGTATCGGCGTGATACGGCTGAGCGGGGTTGACGCGCTTTCGATCACACGTTCCTTGACTAGAGATGCTGCATCAGAGTTTCGGCCTCGCCACGCGCATCTTGTAAAACTCTTAGATCCAACATCCAGCGAAATAATAGACGAGGCGATCGTCACCTATTTCAAAGCACCGCATTCATTTACCGGTGAAGACGTAGTTGAAATCAGCTGTCACGGATCGCCGGTACTGTTAAGGCAGGTGATCGATCTGTGTTTGGCTGAAGATGCCCGGTTGGCCGAACCCGGCGAGTTTACCTTGCGCGCGCTCGCTAACGGTCGGCTGGATCTTGCGGAAGCCGAAGCCATAAGAGATCTTATTGACGCTCAGACTGTCGCATCGGCAAGGCAGGCCGTAAGGCAGTTGCGCGGCGAGTTTTCACACGAACTTCAGCCGATCAAGAGTGAACTGCTCAACGTCATAGTTATATTGGAGTCGGCGCTTGAGTTTGTCGAGGACGACCTGCCGGCGACCCAGGC
>CAYTDJ010000250.1:1727-4713 GCA_964436265.1 uncultured Chloracidobacterium sp.
CTCATCGATACGGCGGGATTGCGCGAGACCGATGACACGGTCGAGATCATCGGTGTCGAGCGTTCACGTCGAACCATGGCGGACGCCGATCTTGTGCTTGTAATGGTCGACGCCTCCGAAGACCTGACTGATGAAGATCGGGAGATCATCTCAAGCGTTCAGGAACAGCCTCACCTCGTTGTTGTGAACAAGATCGATCTGCAGCACGAAACAGCCTCACTTGAATCTAAGATCGATGACAAAAGTCCAAAGTTCGTCCATATTTCGGCAAAGACGGGCGAGGGGCTTGATGAACTTCAAAAAGCCATCGTTGAGCCGTTTTCGACCGAAGACGTTTCGACGGGCGGTTTTCTGGTCACCGACGCGCGCCATCATGACCTGCTCGTGCGAGCCGCAAGCGAGATAGACAATTCGATCGACCTTTTGGATCGAAAAGCGAGCGAAGAGATCGTTCTTATCGGCTTGCATAACGGGCTCAGATATCTTGGCCAGATCACGGGTGAAACGACCACCGAAGACATGCTGACACGCATTTTCGCGACCTTTTGCATCGGAAAATAAGTGGAGTGAAAGTTCGGCCACGAAAGTTGGTCGGTTCGGTGAAATGTATTTTCCCGGTATTGTTGGTATATCTTTGAGTGTTGAAATTGTGACCGAACAAGAATAGAGAAGCAGTTACCGTAAGGTCCGTAATTTCCCCTTTTATGGCGCGCACGATTCTCACACATCCGCGGCCCGTGTTCCCCGAGATAATCGGGGAGGATACGCTTCTTGTCTCACTAAATTCATCGGAAGCCGCAAAACGCGGGTGGACGTCCACCAACCTTAACGAACTCGCCAGAAGGGCAATTAGGACCAAAGGATTATCGATAGCATCACCTGCCGTTGCCCGTCATACGTTAAAGTCCGTCATTCACGCTCGACTTTCCGGATTCGACGCCGCGTCGCTGGCTAGACGTATACTCGCACCCTTACAGATCGTGCTGCGCACCGGCATCGATGCGGATCTCCTGATCAAACACGGGTCATTACGAACAAAACAGTTGGGTGAGATCGCTATCGCATATCGCGATAAGTTAAGAACCGAGAATTTGATTGACGGAAATGAACTGCTGTTGACGGCGGCAAAGTGCGAACCCGAACCGCTGAAGCTGTTCATCTACGGTTACCATCGCGCCCGTAAAGAAGAGGTCGAGTTTATCGACGCGATCGCTGGTGAAGGAAGCACATTCTCACTTCCATGCGGTGAGGACGCCATATTCGAAATTAACCGAAGCCTTGCCACAGTTCTCGAAAACCGGGGTTGGATACGCGTCGGCGAAGGCCGCCCGGCAGAGGAATCGGGCGAGCGTTTGGCGGAACGATTCGTCAACTCCGAAGTCGATCTGCCAAGCGTTGCGGCCTTTGCTTATGGAAATGTGGAAGAAGAGGTTCGAGGTGTACTTGCTGAGATCAAACAAATCGTACTTGAAGGACATTCGTTGGATGAAATAGCCGTTGTGGTCCGCGATCAGGATCGGTATGCGCCCGTTATAGCGGCAGTCGGAACAGAATATGGGATTCCCTTTCGCACCGATCATATGGTTCCCATCGGATCTACGGCGTTTGGAGGATTTATCCGTCTTTTGATCGACGCGATCGGGAGCGACTTTCCGTTTGAATCCACTCTCAGGGTAGTCACGCATCCGTATGGCCCTGCTATCTCGGGAAACAATTTGGCCCAAGCGCGTCGATCCCATCCGTCCGGAAGGGAAAATTGGGGCAATCTCTGCGCCGATTTGAACGAACTGGATTGGCCTGAGTTGTGGTCATTTTCCAAATGGTCGGGATCACTTCGTTTGGTCCTTAAGAAGTTCGGAGTCCGCGGGAAGACGGCAACGCGAGCCGAAGAGTTGACCGCACACAACGCATTCGCCGACGCGCTAAGTTCGGTCGAGGCATTGCAAAGCGAACGGCCGATCCCATTCGGACGGTTTGCAGAGTCTGTCTCTGAGATCTTGACGGACGAGTCAACCCCGCTTCATACCGCCAAAGCGGGAGTCAGGGTTGTCGAACCTGAAAAAATGGTCGGCTCGAGCTATGAGACCATCTTTGTCCTCGGGATGGCCGAAGGCTTGTTTCCCCGGCCGGTCAGCGAAGATCCTGTGGTCGATTTCTTCGAACGTAAAGAACTCGCCCGAAACGGCGTCTTTTTTGCCGAGGCCGCCGAGGTAGCCCGCTGGGAGGCACTCTCTTTCTATTTTACCTTGCTAGCCGCACGCCGCCGGTTGTCGTTTTCCTATCCGAAAATAGTGGAAAACGGTGAGAGCTTTCCAAGTTCATTCTTTGCCCGGTTAGGAATCGAGACAGTTCCGGATCTCGAAAAGCAGAGCTATGTTTCAAGCCTCGAAGAACAACGAAGAGTTTTGCTAAGACACGATGCAGAAATTGGTGACGAGGTCATTGGTTTCGCCCGAGATCAATTCCTGATCGAAGAGCGGCGAGAAAGTTCCGAGCCGTTTGACGAATATGACGGTGTGATCGGAATACCGTACGATCCTGCCACACGGACATGGAGCGCGTCGCAGCTCACAACGATCGGGCAATGCTCGTTTCGCTGGTTTGCTCAAAGGCTGCTGCGTCTGGAACCGCTTGAGGAAATGGAGATAGGACTTGACGCGACCAAACGCGGCCTGCTCTATCACAAAACGCTCGAGATCGCCGTCTCGAAAGCAAAAGACGCCGCAGACATTCGAGCAGCGACGCTTGAGAATCTTGAAGATGCCTTTGCCCTTGCCGAAAAGGATGCGGAAGTAGGACTACCTGTTCTGCCGAATTGGGAAGCCGAGAGGGTCGAGCAGATTCGTGATCTCCGAAAGGCGGTAATGGCGGATGACTTCATAAGTAACGGGGCCCGGGTCGTTGGAGTTGAACAGAAATTCAAAGACGTTTGGAACGGCTTTCCTTTGGTCGGGTTCATTGACCGGGTCGATGATACTTCTGAAGG
>CAYTDJ010000251.1:0-4659 GCA_964436265.1 uncultured Chloracidobacterium sp.
TTGGACGACACCAAATGATTTACTTCTCGTCGCCGCTTACATACCGTCCGGCCATGTTCAGACTACGAAACGCTTTCGAGAATGAACACGATGGTTTGTTAGATACGCGAGACTAACGCAATTTATCGTAGGAAATGTGAATAACGAGGTGTATATGGAAATGCAAAAAGTGAGGAAAAAGCAAAGTGTGAGGAAAGGGGACAAGATGCAACAGACGAACGATACTACCCGCCGCTCCCGGATCCGATTATCGGAGATCGAAAGGATGATCAAGAAAGAAAGAATACTGATCCCGCCGCCCTCCAGGAGCAAACTGTTGGAGATGTGCGAGGACGGAACATTCGAGACCGCGGGCAAAAAGCCGTCCCGATTCGGGTGGCTGGTTTACGAGGATTCGTTCTGGCGATGGGTCAAAACCCTTGACGGCGAGTCGACCGGTTTGAAATAAAACGTCTGGGCAATAGGATTATCTATGTTATGTGCGTGATCTTTCTCGCTTACGGACAGCTAGTCGATACCCCATTGGTTTTGCTAGCAAATCGTGACGAGTTTTACGATCGTCCGACTTTGCCGGCCGCATCCTGGGAAGACCATCCGCACGTCTTCGGAGGACGCGATCTTGCGGCGGGCGGGACGTGGCTTGCGGTATCAAACTCCGGGCGGATCGCGGCGGTAACGAATTACCGTGATCCCAGAGGACAACTCGGAACTCGTTCACGGGGCAAACTGGTATCGGAGTTTGTCTCCGGAGTTTCCGGTGCTAGAGAGTATCTGTCAGAGATCGAATCACGGAAAGCCGAATATTCGGGATTTAATCTTTTGGTCGGTGAATTTGGAGACGACCGAAGCGAGCTGCTCTACTTTTCAAATCGATCGAACGGGATCAGAGCGCTTTCTCCGGGTCTGTACGGCCTAAGCAATCATCTTCTCGATTCCCAATGGCCAAAGGTGACCAGAGGAAAAGCAATGCTCTCGGAGATTCTTGGGCAAGGACTGGAAAGTGAAGCGATGTTCGACCTGCTTGGCGACCGGGAACTCGCTAGGGACGAAGAACTACCCGACACGGGCATCGGGCTGGAAAGAGAGAGGGCTCTATCGCCGATATTCATCGCCACGCCGAATTATGGAACACGCTGCTCGACGGTCGTTATAGCAGACCACAGAGGCAAGTTCGAGTTCGAAGAACGCGTGTTTGTCTAGCGCTGGTTCGAAAAGAAAGTCTTCCGGCATTTTTCGGTCATTGTCTCACGGTCAAACACGACAAAAAAATCGATCGTCCCGAAATCTTCGTCAATGATCGGCGGCCCGCACACCTTTGCACCGATACGCAGATACATGTTGAATAAACTCGGCAACTCGATCGGGAAACTCTCTATTTCATTGACCGGGCCAAGGTAAAGAGCATTCCTTCGCGGTTCAACTCTGAATCTATCGTGAAAATGGCCCTGCTCAGCCAGTTGATGAAAAGCCCGCTCGCCCATGAGAGCATCGCGCGAAAAGATCGAACAGCATCCGAACAAGAATCGCTTGCCCTTGATCTCCATATATCTTGCCAGGCCTCGCCAGAGAAGGTAGAGCACTTTGGTATTTCTGTGTTCAGGTGCTATGCACGCTCGGCCGATCTCGACACCGGACCTTAGTACTTCCTTCGGCAGGTCCTCTATGCTGAATTCCTGAAACGAATAAAAACCGTCGACCGCGGATGCACGCTCGTATGAGTTAAGCCTATAGGTTCCGACAGTTTTCCCGGACGTCGTTTCGATCACGATCAGATGTTCACAGATCGCGTCGAACTCATCGACCTCAAGCTCGTTCGTCTCGTCTCGTCCAGCGAGCTCGACATTAAAGACCCGATTTCGCAATCTCAGCGCGTTTTCTATCTCATCACCGCTTTCCGCGATCCGGACCTCATATCGGCCATCTGAAATTGTAAGGCCGCGGACAGTTTGGCCGCGTGGAATTGTTCCAACGCCCCGATAGTTTTCGACGATGTCTCTCATATTTATAATGCGGCAAACAATTGACAGTAACGGATCCGGGTTAATGGACGGTTAAGCGCGGGTTAACGCGTTATTAAAGATCTACCGCAATAATAGATGTTGTTGAGGCGGAAGATTATTCCAACTCAAACGGTTGAACATCGACGCTAGGCTTCGTCCAGGAGATCTCGGACCTTTCGGGACAATGCGTCAAAGGTGAAGGGTTTCTGCAGAAAGTTTGAGCTTTCGTCCCTTATGCCGTGGCGAATTCGGGTGTCGTCTGTGTAGCCTGATGTATAAAGCACCTTGATATTTGGCCTGTCTTTGGTGATGGTCTCCGCGAGCTCCCGGCCGCCCATTTCCGGCATCACCACATCCGTTATCATTAAGTCGACGATCTTTCCATTTGCGTCCAAGAGTTCCATTGCCTCCCGTCCGTTTGAGGCTTCGACAACCGAATAGCCGCATGATTCGAGGATCTCACGGCCAAGACGTCGAACAGTGCTTTCGTCTTCGACCAAAAGTATGGTCTCACTTCCGGCCTTCATGTCTCGTTGACTCGTGTTGCCGATCGATTCGTCGTTTTCCATTCCGGCCTTTGGCATGTAGATCTTGAAGATCGTTCCTCGGTCAGGTTCGGAGTAAACCCAGATCGTCCCGCCCGATTGCTTCACGATGCCGTAAACCGTAGATAGGCCGAGACCAGTCCCTCGCCCGACCGATTTTGTCGTAAAGAAGGGTTCGAAGATCCGGCTTCTCGTCTCTTCGTCCATTCCGATGCCATCGTCACTGACCGAAAGCACCACGTATTCTCCCGGGCGGATATCGACATGGTGTTTGGCAAATGTCCGGTCGAGATGAATATTTTCGGTTTCGATCAAGATCGTACCTTTCCCGTCTATCGCGTCACGGGCATTTAAAACCAGATTCATTAGGACTTGAACGATCTGACTTTGGTCCGCTTCTACTTCTGCAAGTTCAGGCAGCAAGCGTGTCTCGATAGAAATGTCCTCGCCGATCAAACGTCGCAGCATGGTCACTGTTTCACCTATGACCTCGTTTAGATCGAGCCGCTTGGGCTGCAAGATCTGCCGTCGGCTGAAAGCGAGAAGTTGACGCGTAAGCTCAGCTGATCGCTCACCCGCCTTTCTTATCTCCTCGACATTCTGACGGATAGGATCATCGGGACCGATACGGCGCAAGATCAACTCGCTATATCCGTTGATCGCCGTGAGCATATTATTGAAATCATGGGCCATTCCGCCGGCCAGTATCCCGATAGATTCGAGTTTTTGCGCCTGCCGGAGCTGTTCCTCGCTTGACCTCAGGGCTTCCTCGGCCGCCTTCTGTTCAGTAATATCGGTCGCGATGCCGTGCCAAACGGTGCTGCCGTCCTGTTCGCGCGTTGGCGACGAGAATACTTCGATCCATTTGGTCCCGAGCTCAGGATGCTCGTATCGGTAGGTGAAGTTGAATGGTGAAAGTTCAGCGACGGACACCTCCCCGAGTCGTGTGAATCTTTCCAGGTCTTCCGGATCCATGCGCTCGAGTAACGGCCGAGCGTCGCGTTGAAGGATCGCCGCATCCAGACCCGTTATTTCCGCAAGCGCGGGGCTGGCATACGGGATGGAAACGTATCCGTTCGGATCGAGTTTGTAAGAGTAGATCACACTTGGACACGCCTCAGCCGTTTTGTCCAACTGTTCGCGTTTCTTTCGCAGCTCGTCTTCGGCAAGAAGACGGTCGGTTATATCGTGTGCTAGAACGAGCCGGGCACGCCTTCCCTGGAAATCAAGCGCGTGTGAAGTTATCTCAACGTAAAATACCGAACCGTCCTTTTTCTTGTGTCTCCAAATCCCGCTGTTGTCGATTATCGGATTATCTTTTTTGATCCGCGTCAACGCTTCGGTTACATCCTCGGCGGGCCGGATCTTTGTCAGGTCAAGTTCGGCAAATTCATTGCGCGAGTAGCCGTATTTGTGAACGGCCGCATCGTTGACCGCAAGAAACTCCAGCGTATCGAGATCATAGACGAACATCGGGTAAGGATTGTTCTCGAACAGGTCGCGATATCTTGCTTCCGAGTCGCGGAGTTTGATCTCGGCCGATCTTCTATCCGTAACATCACGGTTTGTTTGCAGGACTATCTCACGCCCATCGAAATCCATCAATTGTAAGCGGCTGTCGGCATACACGGTTCGGCCATCCCTGGTCACTTGCGACACCTCGCCGCTCCAGTATCGCGAGCCTTTTAGGTCGGAAATCAGCTTCTCACGCGACACAGGGAAATTAGACTGAAGTATGTCGTATGCAAATCTGCCCAACGCCTCGTCTCTGGTGTAGCCGTACATTCGTTCACAGCCCTGGTTCCAGTCCAGGATCCCTTTCTCGAGGTCCCAAACGAAGATCGCTTCATATGCCTGGTCTATCAGCAATGCACGCTGTCGCAATTCCAGTTCATCCTTTTTGCGTTCCGTGATATCGACCATTATCCCGCGCAGGACTGACGGCTTGCCGCCTTCGTAAATGACGCTTACGATGTCCCGAAACCAGACGACGCGGCCGTCGCGCGCGATCATTCTGTATTCGAAGGTGTGCTGGCGCGTCTCGGCCGACGCCTTTGCGCAATACTCCACGACCCATTCCCGGTCGTCAGGATGTAAATGAGTAGGCCAAAAAT
>CAYTDJ010000252.1:0-4590 GCA_964436265.1 uncultured Chloracidobacterium sp.
CGATTTTGATTGGCATTAATGGATAATGGCGGGGAAAGTTCGCCGATCGAGATCGACACGCTCCGTAACAGATACGCCCTAACCGAACGCGACGAAGCGACCGGCCTCGACGACACCTGGTCCCACGTCGGTAGACATTTCGAGATCCGCTCGGGCGCCGATCCAGTGAATTGTGACCCGAGCCCTTACTACCGTGCGGGCTACTGACAAGATCGTGAGTCGGTTCAAGCGGCGGGATTCCCGGATCTAAGGTCTAAAGTACAAGATCGACGTCAACGATCAAACAAAAGAAAGGATGCCATTTCTGACAGCCTTTTGCGAATATCTGTTTGGGTAAATCAGATCATTGATTCAAGAGGTCGCCGAACGGAAGGTCGCCTTCGTCGAGTTTCGCGATGGCGTCCTTATAGATCTTGATCTTGCCGTCGGTTTCCATCTTCTGCCGGGTGGCCGCGATGTAGTCGGCAAAGACCTCGCCGCGTTTACGCCCGAGCATTTGCTCCATCAGACCTGAACGTTGTTTGGCAAATTCGTCCATATTCGCTTCCTCGCGGCTGTTCACACCGACGATGTAGTAAGAATCTCCGATCTGGATGGGCGTTTTGGTAGTTTCGCCCTGCTTTAAGCCAAAGATCGCATCTTCCAACGTCTCGTTGGTCGTCGCAGTCGAACCCTTGCCAAGCGGGGAACCGAGGATGAAGCTCTTCGATTCCTCAGCCTTCAATCCTTTGCTCGTCGCGGCGGCGGCAAGAGCGGCCGCGGTCGGCGAACCGGCGGCGATCGCGTTGGCGATCTCAGCGACCTGTGCCTTTGCTTTCTCGAGCTTTACTACGTCAACCAGCTTGGCCTTGACCTCGTCAAACTCGGCGTCACGCGGGTCTTTCTTATCCACCAGCATCGGAACGGCAAAACCGTTTTGAACCGGGATCTTGTCGCCGACGTCCTGCGGATTCACCAGCAGCGATATTCCGTCCTCAAACTGCGGCGAAACACCGACGTTCGGAACATCGTCGCCGGGTTTTACATACGCAGTTTCACGGATCATATCTGCGACGGCCATGTTCGCTTCACCGGCAAACTGTTTCGCGGTCGCTTCAACGTCCTTGTTCTGCTTGAGAGCGTCGGTCACCTTTTGGGCAAGTTCGGCAGCCACGGCATAAGCACGCCGGTTGCGAAGCGAGACCTCAAGTTCCTTCTTAGCGTCTTCAAACGTCTTAGGGACGGAATCGCCGCGGCGAAGTATGAAATAACGGCCCTGGTAATTGATCGGCTCTGTGATCTCGCCCGGCTGCATCTTGATCAGCCGCTGATACGGGTCGGTCGGGTTGTTCAGGTTTTCGCGAACCGGACCGCGAAGTTTACCGCCTTGCAGGGCTGAGGCGGGATTTTCCGACTGTCCTTTTGCGAGTGCGGCAAAAGCTTCTTCACTGACGGTCGGGCCATTCTTTCTCAGGTCAGCGACAAGGTTGTTCGCCTTTTCGAGGACGACGGCGTCCTGCTCTGGTTTCGGCACTCGAAGAACGATCTCCTGGCCGAGCACCCCGCCGATACGCTTGTCGGCAGGCAGTTTGTCATATTCGGCCTGCAGGTCAGCGTCGGTTATCGGAAGCTTTTCGCCGATCTTGGCCGTGTTCAGGAAAACATATTTGATCTTCTTCTGCGGAGAATTGATGTAATAGGCCGCTTTGTTCTTTTCAAAGTAATCGCGAAGATCCTGATCGGACGGCGTGATAGCCTGTGCCAACTCGGCAGGGTTTACGAGTACGTAGCTCAGGTCGAATTTGGTGTTCTTCCGTTGAAAATCTTTCAGCACCTCTTCTTCGGAAACCGTAACGCCGGCGGTGATAAAGGCACGCAGTTTCTCGGCACTTAGCTGATCGCGGACCTCTTCTTCAAACGCCGCGATGCTGCCGGACTGGCTGACAGCCATCTGTTCGTACTGTTTCTGGTCCCAGGGCTTTCCGTCCTGCGGCTTGTATTGCTCGCGGATGGCGGCGGCGACCTCGGCGTCAGACGCGGTCAGGCCAAGTCTTCCAGCCTCGACACGGACGATCCGGCTGCCGATCATGCTGTTAAGGATCGTCTTTGCCGGATAGGGCCGGCCCTGCATCATTCGCGAAAACGCTTCCTTTTGGCGGAAAACCTCGCCAACAGTGATCTTTTCGCCGGAAACGGTGGCCGCGGTCTCCTCACTTGCGGCCAGATTAGTGGTCACCGGACCACGCGTCGGGGCGTAAAAGAAAACAAGACTCGCGACCATCAAGATCCCGAAAAGCAACAGGACGAAATTACGCGTCCTTTCCAAACGGCTGAAAAACTTTAACATTCGAAATTACCTGCAAAAACTGGATTAAACTGTCTAACGCGGACAAACTGCGATATTAGCAAATCAGAGGGCAATCTCCAATGCGGTCAAAGGTCGAAGCGACCTCTGTTTGCCATATGTTCGGTTCATTTTAGATGCCCAAAGCCAATATCTGGTGGCATCGATCGGGCCTCAACTTACAGCTTGCGGTTTAAGCGAAATTATTCAATCATTAGCCGTCGCCGAATAATGGAAAAATCGCCCGAAAAAAAGGTAGGGATCGTCGTAAAACCCAATAGCCCGGAGGCGCTGAGCACCGCTCATGAGCTGTCCGATTGGCTACGGAAAAACGGCGTCGAACAGGCGGGTGATGTTCTGGTCTGGTCCGAAAAAGAAGAGATCGACGCCGATGACCGCGTCGGCACCGCAGAAAAAGCCGACCTCTTCGTCGTTCTTGGCGGCGACGGCACGATGATCTCGACCGCCAGAATGGTAGCGGATGACAACGTACTTGTCCTCGGGATCAATTACGGCAGCCTCGGTTACCTTACCGATTTCCGCATTGAAGAGATGTTTCCTGCCCTGGAAGCGATCTTTCGCGGGGAATACGAGATCGATCCGCGCGTGATGCTTCGCGCGGAGCATTGGCGCGGCGATGAAGAACTCGGCGGCGGCCGCGTCCTTAACGACGTGGTAATAAATAAAGCCGCACTTGCACGGATAATCGAGATCGAGGTCAGCCTGAACGGCCAGTTCGTCAACTCGTTTCGCGCCGACGGCCTGATCGTCGCGACGCCGACGGGTTCGACCGCATACAATCTCTCGGCCGGTGGGCCTATCATCTATCCTTCGATGAACGCGGTCGTGCTTACGCCGATCTGCCCATTCACACTAACTAATCGCCCGATCGTCGTTCCGGACGATGCCGAGATCGAACTGAAACTGATGCACGAGAACGAAGGCGTCGTCCTCACGCTAGACGGCCAGATAGGCCACACGATGCACTCAGGCGATCGCGTACGCATCCGAAAAAGCCGCACGACTTTCAACCTCGTCCAGCCCCAAAACCGGAACTATTTTGATGTTTTGCGAAACAAGCTGAAGTGGGGACGGTAAGAAAAACTAGCCACGAATTAACACGAATTTCACCGATCTATGCCCGAAGCTAAATGGAGACTGGATTTGGGAACTCGAAAACGGATGGTGACGCGCGACAAATTCGTGCAATCTGCCGCTAATTTCTCTCAAACAACACCACCTGCTCGTCCTCGACCGGCTCCGAACCCTCTGGCCACCATTCGTACTTTCTAAGATCGCATTTTCCTTTATCGCTGAACACAACACCCTCTTGCTCGAGCATGTCCTGCTGAAGATCAACGGGAATGGTCAGCCGCCCGGTAGAACACTTTCCCTGAGAATTGATCACACGTTGCCACGGTACGCCTTCGCTGTCCGCGGCATGCATCACGTAACCGACAGTCCGCGGTGTATAACCTTCGCCAAGGATCGCCGCGATCTGACCGTAGGTCATCACACGTCCACGCGGAATCTGCCGCACGATCTCGTAAACGCGTTCCTGATATTCTCTGCTGTTAGCGAAGTTCATTCCAGAATGCCCGCTCTTCCGTTGTCCGCGTGTCAGTAGCCCGCACGTAAGTGAGGGCTCATCTAAATTAACCTGGAACTAAAAATAACCAGAGCTATTCAAACTCAGGCAGTTCCTCCCCTTGTCCATTAATGACGTATTCAACAGCCAAATCTACATGCTCATCGCACCAAAGGTATCGCGTACTGCCATGCCTTGACCAGGGCCTCACAGTATCACCGATCAGACGTTCGGCCCGCAATGCTCTTGTTGCATAAGCCTTGAACGCATCCATAATACGTTCCGGCTGTCCCCCATTCCCGACAACTATATGGACATGATTAGACCGGACATTGATCGCAATCAAGCTGTATCCGCGAACACTACAGACTTCCCGGATCGCTTTCTCAACGACCGCACGCTCCTTCCGACCCAGTATAAAAGCAGCCGATTTTAGCATTCGAATCTTCGTAGAACGCATTTTCGGATCGGACCGGATCATCTCACTTCCATAACGATTAAAGAATCTGCGATCCACCGAACCACGCTCATCTCCGTGCAGCCAGGTTCCATAACAACGAAACGTGATCATATATGCGACAGCAACGCTCCGATCCTGAAATTCAATGTAGTCTCGCTCCATGAAACTAAGGTACTCGAATTTAGGGTTGAGCCCTTACTTACGTGCGGGCTACTGACA
>CAYTDJ010000253.1:0-4571 GCA_964436265.1 uncultured Chloracidobacterium sp.
CTCTTGCTATCGAGCAGCTTGGCCTACGCCCAGAATCCGGTCCGTGAATATCGCAAGGCAAACGAGACTCGACTGCTGAACGAATTCGTTCAACTACTCTCTATACCCAACGTTGCATCCGATACGCCTAACATCCGTAAAAATGCCGATTATCTTGTTGCGGAGATGCAGAAACGCGGTCTGAAGGCGCGGCTTCTTGAGGCCGCGAACAACAATGTACCGCCGGTCGTGTATGGCGAATGGATGACGACGGGAGCAAAGAGGACGATCATTTTCTATGCCCATTACGACGGCCAGCCGACCGATCCGGCGGATTGGACCGGCAGCAAGCCTTGGGAGCCGGTACTGAGGACGGCATCGCTTGAAAAAAGCGGCAGAACGATCCCGTTCCCGAAGGCCGATGAAAAGATCGATCCCGAATGGCGGCTATACGGGCGATCAACTTCTGACGATAAGGCCGGCGTGTTCGCGATCCTCACCGCGTTCGACGCGCTGATCGCTAAAGGAATAAAGCCGACGGTCAATATCAAATTTTTCTTCGAGGGCGAAGAAGAAGCCGGTTCGTCGAACCTGAAAGAGATATTGTCAAAGAACAAGGAACTTCTGAAAGCCGATACATTCATCGTCTGCGACGGGCCGGTGCATCAATCGGGCCGCAAGCAGGTCGTCTTTGGCGTCCGCGGCGATGTGAATGTCGATCTCACCGTTTACGGAGCCAAGCGGCCGCTGCACAGCGGACATTACGGCAACTGGTCGCCGAACCCGGCGATGACGCTTGCGAGGCTGCTTGCGTCGATGAAGGACGCCGCGGGAAACATCACTGTCAAAGGATGGGCCGATGACGTGGTGCCCTTTGGACCGATCGAGCTGCAAGCCATCAAAGAAGCCCCGCAGTACGACGACGAGATCAAGAAGCAGCTTGGGATCACATTTACCGAGGGCGGCGGCAGCCTTCTCGAACGCATCAATCAGCCTTCGCTGAACATTAACGGTTTCAAGAGCGGCGATGTCGGCAATCTTGCGAGAAACGTCATTCCAACGACCGCCACAGCTGTTCTCGATCTACGGCTCGTGAAAGGCAACGACGTCGCGCGTCAGATCGAAAAGCTTCGCCGACATATCGAATCGCAGGGCTTCTATGTGATCGACCGCGACCCGACCGATGCCGAGCGTCTCCAGCATCCCTTCATAGCCAGATTCACTCAGCGAGAGGGCGGATATAACGCACAGCGAACGAAGATGGACCTTTCGATCTCGATCGCCGTGATCAACGCCGTCCAGGCCGCGTCTGTTGAACCGATCGTGCGTATGCCGAGCCTCGGCGGCAGTCTGCCGTTGTCGATTATCGAGGAAACGCTTCAGATGCCGACCATCACCGTGCCGATCGCGAACTACGATAATAACCAGCACGCTGAGAATGAGAATATTCGAATACAGAATCTTTGGGACGGGATCGAGATCTTCGCGTCGTTGATGACTATGAAGAATTAACCACGAATTAACACAGATTTTCACGAAAGAACTTTATTGAATTTGTGTAATTCGTGACATTCGTGGCTAATTTCTTATGCGGTACACACCCGTCGCGACTCGCTCGGCGAAGCCCTCTTCGACAAGTTCGTGGTTGGCCTTACCGGATTCCCAGCGATAAAAACCGAACTTCCCTGAAAGCTCGCCGAGCAGCGTCATGCCGCACATTTGCAGATAGGTACGGGCCAGTTCGCGAACCGCATCTTCGCGTTTCATCTTCACGCCCATCTCTTTCGGAAACCGAGCTTCTGTCGTCGTCCAGATGTAGGTGAATTTCGGAACGTAAACGACTTCCTGCGGGATGACCTTCATCCGCCGTTGGAGCTCGTCGAGAGCTTTGGTGAGGTCGGCCTTGTTCTTGAAATTGCAAGCATCCCGAAGGTCGCTAGTCGCCATTTCCCATTCCTTTCGAAGCACTTTCAAAACGAGTTGAGCGTTTTTTGAAAGTACGCCGCCTTCACCCTTTTTTGAGCAGCCCCAGATCGCGTTGAATACTGGGATCATCCGCGGTGCAAGAAACATTGAATGCCCCTTGTAAACCTTTCCGTAAAAGACCCGTCCACGGGCAACGACCTGGTCCTTCAATACCCACGCGAGGCTAGCTTCCGGATCCTTCTGAACGTTTCGCGGCATATGAGCGTCGCGTCGGCCGCAAACCGCGATGTAAACGGACGGCATCCGTTTTCGCTCGTCGGTCATACCGAGACACATCCCAATGTCCTCGACCAACGCTTCTACATCCTCTACGGTCGATACCTTTAGCGAATCTTCACGCCGCCATTTGCGGTCGCGGTACTGTTCAAATTCCTCCGGCAGAACTGACATGCGGATATTAAAACACAATGGGCAGGAAAACGTGTTTCCCGCCCATGTTTCTTGTCGAGTTGGATGGTGCCTAATTCTCGCTGGCAGGCTGATCACCGCGGATAGGCGAAGAAGACTGGATCGTCAATGTCGATCCCTGGTTCAGCTTTACATCATCACGGCCTGTTGCGATGACCGAACCGGCTCCCGCTCCGCCGCCAATGATGGCTCCGATAGCCGCTCCCTTAAGTCCGCCGGCTATCGCACCTATGATCGCACCCGCACCAGCCCCGATGCCGCCGCGTTTCGCGGTTTCCTTGGTCTGGCTGTCGCCCTTTGCGGTTCCTTCATTATCGACCTTTACGACCTTCCCATACTGGTCCTTGATGCCCTGGAGCGAACCGGCAAAGTCATAACGCTGGCCGTTTCGAAGCGTGATCGATTCGAAATTGAAAGTAATGTTCGAACTTCCCGAGACGCGGCCCGAACGGCCTACGCCGCTGATATAGCCTTCGATCGTAGCGCCGCGAAACTCCGACGGTGATTGAACGGTCAGCTTAAATCGATCGTTGTTTTGCGAAACCTTTGTATCGATCAGGTTCTCGAGGATCGCAGTTATGACAGTACCGTTCGGAACGACGAATTCACCGGTGCGTCCCTGTCCCATAGTCGGATTCGGGAGATTGCCCGTGCGGTTGTCGCCCGGATCGTTGCTCGAATAATCGGCGGAAGGCTGTCCGCCTGAGTCGATGCCAAGCTGAGCGATCGAGTCGGTCTTTGAATAGACGCTCTCCGCAAAAATGGTCTCCTTCAGATAATCGGTCGTAATTCGCCGCGTTACCTTTAACGTTTGCCCATTGTCCTCAGAGATAAAAGTGATCGTGTAATCGGTCTCACCGCCGAGGGACGACACAGTCAGCGTCTGCCCACGCAGCGTCGTTTTGAGACGAACGGTTCGTCCGTTCGATCGTTCGACCTTTTCGCGTCCGTCAGCGATCACAGTCACAGGCTGAGCCTTGGAAGTCGCAAGAGTGACCTGATTGCCGCGAACATCGAGAGCGATCTGTTCGGGTGCTTCCAGCTTCGATTCGAGGTCCTGCTTGTCTGCATCCTGTACTCCCGAAGCCGACAAAATGTCTGCTATGCTCTCGCTGCGTTCCGTATCAAGCGAGTAGGTTCCCGTGAGGCCAGTGCTCGTGCGCGCTGAGATCGGATCGATCGATGTACCGCGCGAGGCGTTTGAGATACGCCCGGACCAATCTGGAGTTACGCCGTAGTTGCCTGCAAGATCCGAGATGGTCTTTTTCAGATCGTCCCAATCGGTTTGAAGACGACGGTTTAGCGTCATCGTTCGGAGCGATCCCTCGACATCTTTTGCGGCGTCAACGATCTCGTTCACGTCATCCCGGTTCTCGCGTTTTGCCACAAAGTTGTCGTCAAACGCGGTGACCTTGTCCTGCAGGTTCCGCAAGCTTCGGTTCACGTCGGCTGTATTAACGCGGCCCGCCGAGTTGTTCTTTATCTCGTACTCAAGGCCGTACTTAAAATCGTCAACCTGAGAATTCAGGCTGCGGACGAGGTCGCGCACCTGGCGCTCGTTTCGCGTCTGTGCATCGGCAACCGACGCGACGCCCAACATAACCAAACCTAAGACCGCAAACGACAAAACGGCTGCTGTAAAACGTTTCATTTCCTTATCTCCGAATCGATTAAAGCCGGGCACACATCAGCCCGCATTCGTTTGAAGCACATTTCATACCAAAAGTTGTCAGGTTTACAAGGCAGCCGGGAAAGCGGGATCGCTATGCTAAAATTTTATGTTAGACACCACTTTTTACAACGAGGTAGAACATGGCGGGAAGTGAATACAAGGCAACTGTAAGATACGCCGGCGACGAACTTTTTATCGGCACTAGCCCCGGCGGGGTCAGCGTAGCTATTGACGTTAAAGGAGATAGGAAATCGGCACCGACTCCGATGGAGATGCTGCTGATATCGGTGGCCGCGTGTACGGCGGCTGACGTGGCGTCGATAATGGAAAAGAAACGGCAAGACGTACGCGAATATCTTGTCGAAGTGACCGGAACACGGGTTGACGAACACCCGAGGAAGTTTACAGGATTCCACGTCCACCATATCGTGCGCGGCCACAACGTTTCGGAGCAAGCGTTATCACACGCGATCGAACTTTCAGACCAGAAGTATTGCTCCGTAGCCGCGACAGTTAGGCCGACGGC
>CAYTDJ010000254.1:0-4570 GCA_964436265.1 uncultured Chloracidobacterium sp.
TGATGTGGACGCCGAGGACCTCGTCGTATTTCTTTTCGGCGACTATCTTCACAAAGCCGTCAGTTTCGCCGAGGATGCGTGCCTTGCCTGAGGCTGAGAACGGGAATTTGCCAACCTTGACGTCATATCCCGCGGCCTTTGCCTTTTCTTCCGTCAGGCCGACCGATGCGACTTCGGGGTCGCAGTACGTGCAATTCGGGACGAGATTGTGCTTGATCGGTTCGACCTTTTTGCCGGCGATCTTTTCGACAACGAGAATGCCTTCTTTCGAAGCGAGGTGAGCGAGCCAGGCGGTGTCGATGACGTCGCCGATGGCGAAAACGTTCGGTTCGTCAGTCTCGCAATATTCATTGACCTTGATCGTGCCGCGTGGGTTTACGACGACCTTGGTATTTTCGAGGCCCAGATTTTCGAGATACGGCATACGTCCGACCGCAACGAGCAGCATTTCGGCTTCGAACGCGACATCTTCACCCTTACCATTCTTGCCCGAAACCTTGACGCTCTTTTTGTCTTTCGTCATTTTTTCGAGCTTTACTCCTGTCTCTACCTTGATGCCTTGCTTCTTGAACGCACGGTGAAGTTCTTTTGAGACCTCTGCATCCTCAAGAGGGACAATGCGGTCGAGCAGTTCGACTAAGGTGACTTCGGTCCCAAAACGGTGATAGACGCTCGCGAACTCCGATCCGACCGCACCTGAGCCCATTACTATCAACGATTTCGGAACACTTGTGAGTTCAAGGATGTGGTCCGAATTGACCACCTGTTTACCATCGGTTTCGAAACCGGGAATTGGACGTACGACTGAGCCGGTCGCAATGATAATGTTCTTTGTCTCAATGGTCTCTTTCTTGCCATCGGCGAGGGCGACTTCGACCTTTCCTTTTCCGGCGATCTTACCGAAGCCGTTAAATACAGTGACCTTGTTCTTTTTCATCAGATAGGTCACGCCGGCGGCATTCTTATCGACTATTCCGGATTTGTACTTTTGAACGCCAGCCCAATCGTAGCTGAGGTCCTTGACCGAGAGGCCGTATTTCTCAAATTCTCCTGCTTTATGGTACAGGTGTGCGGCGTTAAGCAGAGCTTTGGTCGGAATACAGCCGCGGAGCCCGCATGTTCCGCCAAGCTTTGCGTCTTTTTCTTTTTCTACGATCGCGACCTTTAGTCCAAGTTGTCCCGCTCGGACGGCGGCGACATATCCGCCCGGACCGGAACCGATTATGCAAACGTCAAATTGTTCAGCCAATGCTTTACCCTCTCGTAAGTTAGAAGTATCGAATAATTGCCAAACAATCATTATAGAATTTTCAGGATTACTAGGCTAGTGACCCTTGTACCGAGTAATGTAAACTGCGATAAATGGACAACAAAGATGCTGAAAGGGCAAGGGCGCGCGAATTAGCAGCCCAATTCGCCGAACGCGGTGATGCGACGGGCTGGTTCGAGGCCTTTTACAGAGAGGCTGAAGGCGATAACGGAAAGATCCCGTGGGCCGATCTTGAACCTAATCGCTTCTTCAGGGCATGGGCCGAAAAGGCCGAACTGAAAGGCGATGGCCGAAAGGCATTGGTCGTCGGGTGCGGACTTGGTGACGATGCCGTCTATCTGGACGATCTTGGTTTTGAAGTGACCGCGTTCGACATCTCACCGACGGCGATCGAATGGGCGAAACGCCTGCACGCTGGTAGGAAGATCCAATTCGAAGCTGCAGACCTATTCCAACCCTATCGAGGGTGGCTTGGTGCGTTCGACTTTGTATTGGAGATCTATACCATTCAACCGCTGCCGCTTGAAATGCGTACACGGGTCATCGATGCGATAGCGTCCTTTGTTGTACCGGGCGGTGAAATAGTGGTCGTGACCCGAGGCCGAGAGGACGATGAAGAGCCGGCTCAAATGCCCTGGCCGCTTTCCCGAAAAGACTTATCGCGATTCGAAGAAAACGGATTGATTCAGACCAGCTTCGAGATAATGATCGACGAGACAGAAGAGCCGCCTGCTCCACGCTTTATCGTCACATACCGGGCAGAATGATCCGCGGAACAATAATTGCCAACTGGAATGTCGAATACGAAAGATCCGCTGATCTGAGTGATGTTTTGCGGACAAATTCACGGAAGACGTCCGGACGGGACGTTTATTTCCGCGCTTTGTCTTTGGATTTTCGGTTCATTCAAGAAGGAGTGATCTAATATGAAACAAGTTTCACTATTAATGGTTATTGCTTTGGCAGTGGTGCTTTTCGGTTGTGCCCGCGATATGACCAAACTGGACACACCGCCACCTGAAACGGCGATGAAAGCGGCCGTTAATGAGATCGCCCCAAACGATGCTCTGCAAAAGACGCAGGCCGCATATTCTCAATTCGTTGATGTTAGGACTCCAGAAGAATATGCGGCAGGTCACGCCGCACGCGCTATAAATATCCCGTTGAACGAATTGCCCACTAAACTGGACAGGCTGGAAAAGAATGAGCCTGTTTATGTCATCTGCCAAACCGGCAGGCGGTCGAAAGAGGCGTCTGAGATCCTCGTCAAGAATGGCTATAACTGGGTATTTAATGTTTCAGGAGGGACCGCAGCCTGGGAATCAGCCGGGTTGCCGATCGAAAAGCCGGCTGCGAAATAGGTATTAAGTACCAGCATCTTATTCGAAAATCAGATCTCTTTCCGGGCGAGCTTTGCCCATTGGCCAAGCTGTCTGCTCCGGAAATAGGGCGAGGTTTGAGCAGATTCGATAGCCGCTTCGAACATCTCGCGAGCGCGTCCTAGTTCGCCAACAGCCTTTAGAACTTTGCCGAGATAGTAAAGGCCTTCCGGATCGACGTTTCGACGTTCAACGAACTTCTCTAATGCATCGCGTGCCTCAGCCAGCATTCCTGCCTCCAAATAAGTAGCGCCGATCTCACGCCAGATCTCACTCAGCCGAAATTTGTCGTCCTGTTCGACGACGACCGCGAAATGGTCCAACGCCTTTTGAAGTTCTCCATGCAAACGGGCCAGTCTTCCGAGTTCGTAATTTGCGTCGATCTCGGTTTTGTCGATCTCGATGGCCTTAGTCAGATGTTCAGTGGCACGCGCCTCCTGTCGTCGCTGCAAGTAGATCAAGCCAAGCTGTACGTGAGCATCAGCGTCCTTTGGGTTGACGGTTGCATTCTGCAGAAAGCGTTTTAGATTCTGCCTTTGACGAAATGCGTTACCAAAACCTCGAACTTCGCCACCCAAAAAACCGCCGAAATAGACGATCACCCAGAAAAGAAGGAATGGCGACAACAGCCACGGCGATACGTACTGAAAAACGTACATCGAGATCGTAAATGCCGGAGATGCCAAGACCACCGCGGCAAGTGCGACTCCAAATGACGTTCCGAATACAGTTCGGACTGCGAAAAGCATAAAGAGTCCAAACAGCGCACCGCTCGCCATCCAAAGCAGAAAATAGACGGCAGGGTCGGTTTCGGTCGCGAACATTGCCAGACCTGTGAGTGCGAATGGCAGATGACCTGCCGCCCATGCAAGTAAAGTGCAGGTAGCGAGGACGGCATAGTCACGCCCAAAAAGCAGTCCGAATCCGCCGAGTCCGCCGAAAATGGATACAAAAAGGATCGCCAACGGGACGTAGAAGACCGAAATAGCCAAGGCCGGACGATAAAATCCCGATGGATCGAACGAAAAATATCGCTGAAACCGATCGCCGAATACCGGGACTGTTTTGCGGGAATCAAGTGCCGCTTTATACCGAGCCGCAGCTTGCTCGGCAGACCTTGCAAACGTTGGCGAATCAGGGTCCATTTCGTAAATAGCGGGATCGTAATAATCGGCCATCGACGGAATACGATATGCCGTTTCCAGCCGTGCGTTTACGGTGCCGAAGAAGAGAATGCCGACGACTAGGCATATCCCCGCCGCGATGAGCCAGCTGCCGCGGTCCATGATCTCGCTAAAGGCAAATCCGGGACGAATGTATATCGAAAAGAAGAGCTTAATGCTGTCCATAAACTACTCTGACTGAGAAAGCGGACGCTAAAGATTAAGTATTGGGGCCGGTCAAGTCAAGATGTATTTGCGCTCTGAATTGCAGTAAGATTAGCAGTCAAACCCTGCCATTTACGGAATGCTTAATTTATAAGGACGTTATTGAAATGAGTGGAAATTGTTTAGCCAAGGTCTTGTCACTTCTTGTTGTTCTCACAGCTGTTTTTGCACATCCTTCGATCTCGCGGGCACAGAGCGTCGATCAAAGGCTCTATCAAGATATGAAATGGCGAATGATAGGGCCATTCCGTGCCGGACGGACAGTAGGGGCTGTAGGCATTCCATCGCAACCAAATGTATTTTTCATCGGTGTGAATAATGGAGGCGTCTGGAAAACTAACGATTCCGGGCGGACATGGAAACCTATCTTCGACGATCAGCCGACGGGTTCGATCGGCGACATCGCAATTGCGCCGTCGGATCCGAACGTCATTTATGTCGGCAGCGGCGAGGGGCTTCAGCGGCCCGATCTCTCGACAGGCGATGGAATGTATAAGTCAACGGACGGCGGAAAGACATGGCAACACTTAGGG
>CAYTDJ010000255.1:0-2809 GCA_964436265.1 uncultured Chloracidobacterium sp.
TTTCGCTTCCTCAAGCTGCTCCTTGCCCGTTCGCATTTTTTCGATCTCTTCTTTTTCGGACTGCCACTTTGCCTTCATCGCAGACGACTTCTCGTTCAGATCCGCAATGCGTCGCTCGATATCTTCGAGCCGCGATTTGGATTTTTCATCCGTTTCGCGTGAAAGTGCTTGTCGTTCTATCTCGAGCTGAAGTATCTCGCGTTCCAGAACGTCGATCTCTTGCGGCAGCGAATCGATCTCGATGCGAATGCGCGACGCTGCCTCATCGATCAGGTCGATCGCCTTGTCGGGCAAGAAACGATCCGTGATGTAACGGTTAGAAAGCGTCGCGGCAGCGACTATTGCTGCGTCCTTGATGCGAACGCCGTGGTGTACTTCGTAGCGCTCTTTTAGCCCGCGAAGGATCGCGATCGTGTCTTCGACCGTCGGCTCACCAACATAGACCTGTTGAAATCGACGTTCGAGTGCCTTGTCCTTTTCAATGTATTTCTGATATTCGGCTAGAGTAGTTGCACCGACAGCACGCAACGTTCCGCGAGCCAGAGCTGGCTTTAACATATTCGACGCATCGATCGCGCCTTCGCTAGCACCTGCGCCGACCAGAGTGTGCAACTCGTCAATGAAAAGTATGATCTGACCTTCAGCTTTTTCTATTTCTTTAAGAACGGCCTTTAACCGGTCCTCGAATTCGCCGCGGTATTTTGCTCCGGCGAGCATCGCCCCGAGGTCAAGCGAAACAAGCCTCTTGTTCTTGAGAGTTTCAGGAACATCTCCCGAGACGATTCGCTGTGCTAAGCCTTCGACAATCGCAGTCTTGCCTACGCCAGGCTCGCCGATAAGTACCGGATTATTCTTAGTCCTGCGGGAAAGGATCTGAATCGTGCGGCGAATTTCATCGTCGCGGCCGATCACGGGATCGAGCTTGCCCTTTCTGGCACGCTCTGTCAGGTCCTGAGCGTACTTTTCAAGCGCTTGAAAATTCTCTTCGGCGTTTTGGTCAGTTATCTTCGAACCACCCCGCATGTCCGTTACGACCTTTTCGAGATCATCGCGTGAAACGCCGTTTGTACGAAGGATCCGGCCGGCATCGCCGTCCTTTTCATCAGCGATCGCAAGTAACAGATGTTCGGTCGAAACGTATTCGTCCTCCATTTTTTCGGCTTCTTTTTGAGCCGCCTGAAAAATGGTATTCGTACGGGAACTGAAATACTGCTGACCACCGGAAACCTTAGGAAGCTTTTCAATCGCAGCCTGTACCTCACCGAGGATCGGAGCGGCATTTGCGCCGATCTTACCGAGGATCGGGCGCACAACGCCTTCTTTTTGTTCCAGCATTATCGCCAGAATATGTTCCGGTTCGACCTGCTGGTTTTGTCCCTTTTCCGCCAGCGAGATCGCTTCCTGCACGGCTTCCTGTCCTCGGATAGTGAATCTGTCGAATCTCATTTCTTTTTTCCCGCTATTCTAACTCAGTTGAACGTTTATCAGTGCATATAAATAGGCTGGCGTAGGAATGTCAATGATCATCCTTCGCCAACCCATTCAAAGCTGCCGAATAAAGCTTAACCGGCAGTATGTGTCTTCACATTGGCCTCGATCGGCTTAACCAAAGGCTTGATCTCGATCTTCTTCGGCTTTGCCTCTTCGCGTTTTGCCATGGCAAGACGGAGAACACCATTATCGAAATGCGCCTCTATATTCTCATTTGAAACAGTCGGCGGAAGCGTGAAGGAACGTGTAAACGATCCATATGCTCGTTCAATACGATGGAAGTTGTCACTCTCATCCTTCTTTTCAAACTTGCGTTCGCCATGGATGGTCAGAACATTGTTCTCTATCGAGACGTTCACGTCCTCCGGTTTCATCCCCGGAAGTTCTGCTTCGACGACCAACTGGTCCTTGTTTTCGTAGATATCTACGCTTGGGTTCCAAGCACCGCGAAGCAATTCATTGTCGCCGGCACGCTCGAATCCAAGATTAAATGCGCGATTTACCTCGTTTTGCAGGCTCCGTAATTCGCGAAACGGGTCGTAAGTGATCAAATTCATTTTTCTACCCTCCTTAACGTCAAGAGTTTAGTATGTTAGTTAGCCAATTACTTAGCTACTAAGCATAATAAAATATGAGTCTAATCTTGTCAAGTAGAAAGATCAAGGTACAAGTTCCAATTGAAGATATTGTTTTTCTTAGGGTTAGGGTGACTTTTTGGTGAGAGGTCGGGTATATTAACAACGCAACATTTCCTATATCGCTTAAATGAGAAAGGGCTTGAATCGGGGTGGCTTAACCTCCGTGCTTTGCCCGAATCTGATGAAGATATTTCGTGAAATCCTTTGGCCGATAGTTGCGGTCATTGCAGCGTTTATCGTTGGGGGATTCATCGTTCTATTGATCGGTGACAACCCATTCGTGACGTATTACCACATGATCGGTAATTCGTTCGGGTCGCTCAACGATATAGGGTACACGCTCTTTATCGCTACTCCGCTGATCTTCACGGGCCTTGCGGTTGCGGTCGCTTTTAGATGCGGTCTTCTTAACATTGGCGCTGAGGGGCAGCTTTATATCGCCGCATTTGCTACTGCGTGGGTCGGCATTAAATTCGGCGGGACCGTGGTAAATATCTTCGGCAAGGAAGAGAACTGGTCATGGACCAGTTTGCCGTCGGTACTATTGATAGCCGTTTGTGTGGCGACGGCGATAATTGCCGGGGCGGTGTGGGGCGCGATCCCAGGCCTTCTCAAGGCAAAGTTTGGCTCGCATGAGGTGATCAACACCATCATGCTTAATTTTATTGCCGTCGCTTTGG
>CAYTDJ010000255.1:2909-4547 GCA_964436265.1 uncultured Chloracidobacterium sp.
GGAATGGTCGCGATCGGCGAAGTGCTCGGATACCGCTATCGATACTACGACGGATTTTCGGATGGATGGGGCTATTTAGGAATAGCCGTGGCTCTCCTTGGCCGCAATCATCCGCTGGGAATCTTTATCGCTGCAATATTCTTCGCCGTGCTGAAACGCGGCGAGATCTTCGTTGATATTGAAACACGGTTTGTCTCGAAAGACCTGGTCGAGGTGCTGCAGGCCATCATTATAATTTTCGTCGCGTCTCTACAGAGATTTTCAAGGAGGTAGGATGAGCGAACTTCTAACACCGACATTTTTACTTATCCTGCTCTTCTCGACGATCCGGCTCGCGACTCCGCTGATCTTCGCGGCCTTAGGCGGATTGTTCTCCGAGAGGTCCGGGGTGATCAATATTGCTCTCGAAGGCTTGATGCTTGCAGGTGCGTTCACCGCTGCTGTCGTAACTTACGAAACGAGCAATCCGTATCTGGGGTTCGTCGCCGGAATGTTCTCGGGAGCATTGGTCGCACTGGTCTTTGCGATCGCGGTGATCAAATTTGAAGCCGATCAGGTAGTCGCCGGGTTCGCTATCACAATGTTGATGTTGGGGCTTCCGGCGGTGATCAGCAGCCGCCTGTATGACGCGTCGGGTGCGACCAACCAGATCGATAAGGCTTATCTATTGCCGGAGATAGTGATCGGACTGCCATGGGTAGCGATTCTGGCGTTGGCGCTTGTGCCGCTAGTTTGGTACATACTCTATAAGACTCCGTTCGGACTTCGGCTGCGGGCCGTTGGCGAGAATCCGTCCGCCGCAGATTCAGCTGGAGTTAATGTTTACAGGCTTCGATATACAGCCGTCATCATTTCAGGCATTTTGGCGGCCGCCGGTGGTGCATATTTGTCGATAGGACAAGGGTCGTTCTTTACGAAGGGAATGAGCGCGGGCCGTGGATACATTGCTCTTGCAGCGTTGATACTGGCTAAATGGAAACCGATTCCGGTTCTGCTCGCTTGTCTGTTTTTCGGATTCACCGAATCATTGGCGATCCAGCTTCAAGGCGTTGTGAAGCTGCCTTCAGGCGATGAGATCCCGGTGCAGTTCATACAGATGATCCCGTACGTGCTCACCATTATTGTCCTTGCCGGATTTATTGGTCTTTCAAGGGCGCCAAAGGCACTTGGCATTCCATACAGAAAAGGGAATTAAGTTTTACCCATGAGTTACGAAAACGCCGTCGAAGCGGCTGATCTCATTAAGTCGAAGTATCCCCACACGATCAAGACCGCAGTCGTCTTAGGGAGTGGTCTGGGAGCATTTGCCGACGAACTTCAAAACGCGGTCAAGCTACCTTATGAACAGATACCGCATTTTGCGCTATCGACCGTCGCAGGCCATGCAGGGCAGCTAGTACTTGGCGAATTAAGCGGTATGCATATCGCTGTTCAGCAAGGCCGTTTTCATTATTACGAAGGCTATGAGATGCACCAGGTGATGTTTCCGGCACGCGTGTTTGGGCGACTGGGCGTTGAAAATCTGATCCTTACAAACGCCGCGGGAAGCGTCGATCCTGAAATGAAACCCGGAAGCCTGATGTTGATCACGGATCACATGAACTGCATGGGGGTGAATCCTTTGCGGGGGAAAAACGA
>CAYTDJ010000256.1:0-4537 GCA_964436265.1 uncultured Chloracidobacterium sp.
AATGGGCGTCGTCTACAAGGCTCGTCATGCATATCTTAATACGCACCTCGCGATAAAGATCATTCTCCCGGACCTTGTCCGGAACGACCCCCAGCTGGTTACCAGATTTAGACAAGAAGCGTTAGCGGCCGCAGCAATTCGACATCAGAACGTCGTCGCTGTTACCGACTACGGCGTGATCAATGGTTCTATCCCGTTTCTCGTCATGGAGTATGTCGAGGGCGAATCGCTTCACGACATGCTTGCCCGAGAAAAGAAACTCGATCCGGAAAAGGCTTTCGAAGTGATCTCGGCTATCTGCGCCGGCGTCGGTGCCGCGCACCACCAAGGCATCGTTCACCGAGATCTTAAGCCGCTGAACGTCATGATCTGCAGCGACAAGCCGAACATCTCACAGGCGGTCAAGATACTTGATTTCGGACTTGCAAAGATCAAGTCGGGTGAGTTGCTTGGTTCATTCATTCAGGCTCAGACGACAGGATTGATGGGTTCGCCGTTCTACATGGCTCCGGAACAATGGGCGGATGATGAACCGGATGCGAGGTCGGATATCTACAGCCTCGGGGTGATGCTTTATCAGATGCTGACCGGCGATGTCCCTTTCAAAGGTTCGTCGATACCGGCGATAATGAAAAAGCACATCAGCGATCCGCCGCCGCCATTTGCCGAGTCGGGGACCGCGATGGCCCCCGAGATCGAATCGGCGGTCATGCACACGCTGGCCAAAGAAAAAGAAAAGAGAACGCCGAATGTAGAACAAATGATCGCGGAACTGAAAGAAGCGATCTTTCCAATGGCGATCGGAATTCACACGACCTCCGGCGGCGCACTCCCGGTTTCCACACTCAATATAAGAACGAACCCACCCAAAGCGAAGATCTTCGTTGACCACGTTGCGGTTGGCGAGAGCCGCGTTGACGGGTGGATCACGCTGAGCGGCATTCAGAGTGGGAACCACCATCTTCGGGTCAGCGTTGACGGTTATCCGGACTGGACGACCGACGTAGTATGCGACGGACGTCCGCAGCAGGTTGTAGCAGACCTCATCTCAGAGGCCCAACGCATTCCGATGCCTGCCGCCACTGTTGCATATAACTCTATGGGCGGCGACACGCCGTCGCGCATGTCGACAACTCAAGGCACCGGCAGCGACATGATGAAGACGCAGGTGCAGACTTGGGACACCGGCCAAAACATCAATGTGCAGTCTCAACCGCCAAAGCGAAGTGCTTTCTCGCCTCTGCTTCTTGGCGGCATCGGATTGGTCGTCCTATTTATTCTGGGCGGACTCGGTCTCGGCGGCGCATATATGGCCGGATTGTTCGGCGGAAAAGGTACAATTGGGAATGTCAATTCAACGACACCGACACCCGGAAAGACCGACGGGCCCGTAGTAGAAACCATCAAGGCTGAAATGATCCAGATACCCGGCGGCATCTTTAAAATGGGACGCAATGACGGTAACGATCTTCAAAAGCCGGAACACGAAGAGACAGTGAACGGGTTCTCGATGGACAAGACAGAAGTAACCAATGCAGCGTTTTATGAGTTCGTCGTGAAATCGAACTATAAACCGTCGAGCGAAGAGAGTTTTCTTGCTCATTGGGAAAACCGAAAGCCGATCCCCGGCGATGAGAATAAACCGGTCAGATACGTCAACATGGAGGATGTTAAGGCCTTTGCAGAATGGCGTTCAAAGCGTGACGGTGTGACCTACCGACTTCCTACCGAACAGGAATGGGAGTACGCAGCTCGAAATGGTTCAAAGAACAATCTGTATCCATGGGGCGACAAGTTCGAAGAAAGATGTGCCCATTTAAATCAGTCCAACAATGTGCCCGTGGTAGTTGGGACCAAGACTTGTCCCGACCAATGGGGTGTGCAGGACCTGATCGGGAATGTTTTTGAATGGACCAGTTCGGAGCCTTGGGTCTATCCAGGCAGCCAACTGGACCTTGCTCCTGTGACTGAACCAAACTTCATGATCCGCGGAGGCGGTGCTTTTGAAAAATCAACGGGGCCAAATGCGATAACAGCGACATTTCGGTTCCCGGCACCTGCTAGTCGCCGCAGTCCAGGGCTTGGTTTCCGTTTGGTAAAGTCAAATTAAACGCTTGGAATAGTTAGATGCGAAGCGTAGGGCGGGTCGTTCTTACGCTTTTTGTTTTTGATTCGGCATGAATATCGTACTGGTCGAAGAACACGCCGGGGCCGGAAAGGAGCACTCCTTTAATAAGGATGTGATCATTTTTGGCCGCGACGCGTCGGAGTGTGATGTAGCCTTTGATGGCGCTCAGTATCCGATGGTTTCGCGAAAACACGCCGAGATCGCGTATCGCAGTGGTGCCTGGTTCGTCGCTGACCTAGGGTCAAGTTACGGCACCTACCTGAACGGGCAGAGACTAGCCCAACCCGTTAGGATCTCGATGGGCAACGGTATCCAGTTCGGCGTCGACGGTCCGGTGTTCCGCGTAATCTGGCTCGAAGAAACGGCCGAACGATCACAATCGCCATCAAAGCCGGCAACTGCTCAACAGGCCGCAACCCCCGCAATTGCTCAGTCGCCTGCCGCCTTGGCCACGCCGATAAAGCCGCCTTCAGTTCCATTTGAAACCGCGAGACTCGATTTCACCGGCGGACAGCGCCAGCCTTTTCTGTTGAACAAGCCAAGCATTTGGCTTGGTCGAGATCCGTCGTGCGAGATCATCTTTGACGCAAATTCCGCGACCGTCTCACGCAGGCATGCCGAGATCAAGATCGAAAACGGCGGTTACCTGCTGGTCGATAACAACAGTTTCAACGGTACCCTCGTAAACGAGCAGCGTATTTCAATGCCTACGCCTCTCTATCACGAGGACCAGATACAGATCGGAGTCGGCGGGCCGGTGCTTAAGTTCGATTCTCCTTCAAGAAAAGCACCCGCCGGAGCCAGTCTTGCGGGACAGCGTTCGGTACAATCTTCGACACCGCTGGTACAACCTGAACCCGATTCGCCAAAGACCATCGTTTTCAGCAAGGGAGCGTCATCACCTCGCATCGATCCGGGCGATGCATCGGAGCCGCAGCTTCTGATGACCGTTGGTTTCGGCCAAAAGAACGAACTCTCGATCGGCCGTGATGAGACCAATGACATTACGTTGGATGGCCTCCAGATCTCAAAGCGGCATGCCCGCCTTATACGCTCTGCGGGCGGAATTGTTATTGACGACCTCGGGTCTACGAACGGCGTTTATATCAACGGAAACCGCGTGTCGCGACAGGTATTGAATCCTGGCGATGCGGCCTTGATCGGAACATTTCTCATACGAATAGATGCAGCGGGAAACGTCGCCGTTTATGACACTCGTTCAAAGACCCGGATCGATGTTGTCAATATAGTAAAACGAGTAAAGGATCGATCAGGCGGAGGGTTGATCAATCTGGTCGACGGCGTATCGCTCTCGATACAGCCAAATGAATTTATAGGGATCCTTGGCCCATCCGGAGCCGGTAAATCGACTTTGATGGAGGCGATGAATGGCAATAGGCCAGCTAACGAAGGGCATGTCCTCGTAAACAATCAGGACCTCTACCGGAACTTGGATTCGCTAAAACAATCGATCGGCTATGTTCCTCAAGACGACATTATCCATAAGGAACTTTCGGTTTATCGAACACTCTATTATGTGGCCAAACTGAGGCTTTCGCGAGACGTTTCCCGGCCGGAGATCAACCAGATCGTGAGCGAGGTAATGGATGTTACCGGCCTCGCTGAACGAAGAAACGTGCCGGTCAATCAATTGTCGGGCGGTCAAAGAAAACGGGTTTCCATGGCTGTCGAATTGATCACCAAGCCGTCGATCATATTTCTGGACGAACCAACGTCAGGCCTCGATCCTGCGACGGAAGAGCGCATTATGAAGCTCTTTCGTCAGATCGCCGAATCGGGCCGGACAGTTATCATGACCACGCACGCGATGGAAAACGTGCGTCTTTTCGACAAGATCGTCGTGCTCATGCGGGGAAAACTCGTTTTTTATGGAAAGCCATCGGAGGCTCTCGAATATCTTGGCGCTTCCAGCTTCAAGGATCTTTATGAAAAGCTGGAGAAGCCCGTCGATGAGGCAATTCAGAAGCAAGGCGAAAGCGTAAGAAAGGCAATAACAGAAAAAACGGCTGAAGATTGGAAACAAAAGTTTTCCAAGACCCCTCAGTTTCAGAAAAACGTCCAGAAACCATTGGCAGAACTGGGATCGCTTCCCCCGAGCGCGATCAGGAAGAAACGTCGCTTGGGAATATTTGGGGCGATCAGCCAGTGGATAACGCTGTCACGCCGATACCTTGAAGTCCTCTTTAAGGACAAACTGAACCTGTTTATCTTGCTCGCACAGGCACCGGCGATCGCCCTATTGACCTTTCTCGTTATGGGGGCAAAACAACCCCGCGATTTTGCCTATTTTGTCATCGCATTGGTCGCCTTTTGGTTCGGTACCTCGGTGGCCGCCCGCGAGATCATACGAGAGCGTCCTGTTTTCCGCCGGGAGAGAATGGTGAATCT
>CAYTDJ010000257.1:0-4534 GCA_964436265.1 uncultured Chloracidobacterium sp.
CGTTCTCGTGTCGGCACCGAACATAGTCCATAACAGGATAATTCGGCTGAACGTGAAGTTTACTAAAGAGGAACTGGAACAGGCCGCAAATTACCTGAACGCGGAATTTGCCGGAAAAAGTCTTTCCGAGATCAGATCCGAGATAATGAATCTGATGCACCAGGAAAAGGCCCTTTTCGATAAACTGCTGCAAAACGCCGTGATCCTTTGTTCTCAAAGTATCGAGGAAGAGGGCAACAGTCTCGGCGAGGTCTTTGTTGAAGGAACTACGAACATCCTGACCAAGAAAGATTTCTCCGATCTTGAAAGGCTTCGCGGCCTTCTCTCTACGATCGGCGAAAGGTCACGGCTGCTGCAGATATTGAACGAATGCGTCGCCCGCGATGAAAAGCGGGCGGGTGCCGTTCAGGTGATAATCGGCAGCGAAAATCCCACGCCTACCCTCCAGAATTGTTCGCTCATATCCGCGCCGTACCGGATAGGCGACAGTTCCGCGATCGGAACATTGAGCGTTCTCGGCCCTACACGGATAGAATACGCTCGCATGATCTCGATCGTTTCCTACGTTGCCCGCGTACTCGAAAAAACAATTTCGCGTGACGCAAATGGCAACTGATCTATCTCCCGGCCACCAACAAATAGCCCGGTCAATAATGGATCCAAACAAAGACATAGAAGAACTGCAGGCAGCTTCGTATGCTTCGGAGGCGGACGATTCGGCGTCGGTCGATGATTTCATCAAGCAGCTCGAAGCCAAGGAAAAGGACCTGCACATCACCGCCGACACCTCGATAATCGAGATCGCTGAAAGTTTTGAGGACGTCGACCTGCCGGCCGAACTGCGTGATGCGCTTGAGGCAGCGGCAAAGGCATCGCCCGAACCTTTATCTCCACTCCCGGTTCAAACAGACGGGAACGTAACGAAGCTCGAATCGGAGATCTCGGGACTCAAAGCGACGATCGCTAAAATGGAAGCCGACCGCGAAGAGATGTTTCAAAACTCTCAGCGGCGTGCAAAAGACTTTGAGAACTTCAAGTCTCGAGCTGAACGGGAACGCAAGGACACCTACCAAAACCAGATCGCCAATGTTGCGATGTTGATGCTTCCTGCTCTGGACAATCTTCACCGCGCACTTGATTCCGCCGAGCATCTGCCCGGAGAGAAAAATGAGCCTTTCAAACAGTTTTTTGAAGGGATCGGCTTAGTTAACGAGCAGATCACCGATATCCTCAACAAGATGGGGATCAAACCGATCCGCACTATCGGGGAAGAATTTGACCCGCACTATCATGAGGCGGTCTCGACCGAAGAAACGGACGAATTTCCGCCAAACACTGTTTGCGGAGAGGTACTCCGCGGATACATTGCCGGCGACCGTGTTATCAGGCATTCACTGGTAAAGGTGGCAAAGGCGACCGGGAACCAGCAACCGCGACCTGAATGCCCGACTGAAGGTGAGGCAGGGATCGAACTAGATGGCGATCCCAACGAACCGCTTCCACTTGCAGAATAGTCTTCTCCACTCCCATTTTTCCCGCCTAGACCCACTCAAGGAACTCGATATATGAGCAAAGTAATCGGAATAGACCTCGGAACTACAAACTGCTGCGTATCCGTCTTAGAAGGCGGGACGGTTCAGATCATCTCGAACAAAGAAGGCGGACGAACGACGCCTTCCGTTGTCGCGTTCACTGACAAGGATGAACGGCTTGTCGGGCAGATCGCTAAACGTCAGGCAGTTACTAATCCAGCCAATACGCTATACGCGGTCAAGCGCCTTATCGGTCGAAAATACAACGCGCCTGAGGTCGAGAAAATGCGCGAAACGGTTCCGTTCGAGATCGTAGAGGCTCCGAACGGAGACGCTCATATCAAGGTCCTTGATCGTGTTTACAGTCCGCCTGAAATATCGGCGATCCTTCTCCAACGGCTAAAGCAGGCCGCGGAAGAATTTCTTGGCGATCGCATTTCCGAGGCTATCATTACGGTACCTGCCTACTTCGACGATATGCAGCGACAGGCGACGCGCGACGCAGGAAAGATCGCTGGACTCGAGGTCGAACGAATCATTAATGAGCCGACGGCCGCTGCACTGGCTTATGGCTTTGGAAAGAGCAAGAACGAAAAGGTCGCGGTCTATGACCTAGGCGGCGGTACGTTCGATATCTCGATACTCGAGATCAATGATGGTGTTTTCGAGGTACTTTCCACTTCGGGAAACACTTTCCTTGGAGGTGAAGATTTTGACCAGCGGATCATTGACTGGCTTGTCGAGGGATTCAAGGCTACAAATAATATTGACCTGAAACAGGACCGACTCGCCCTGCAGCGGCTTAAGGAAGCTGCCGAGCGAGCGAAGTGTGAGCTATCGAGCGTTGAGGAAACCAGCATAAGTCTGCCGTTCATTGCAGCAGACCCGACCGGCCCGAAACACATCAACGCAAACTTGACCCGAGCGAAGTTCGAAGAGCTCGTCAAGGATTTGGTCGAATCATCGGTCGAACCATGTCAGAAGGCGCTGTGGGATGCGAAGCTGCAGCCGTCAGATGTTGACAAGGTCATTCTCGTTGGCGGACAGACCCGTTCACCGATAATCTCAAGAACTGTCGCCGAAGTCTTCGGAAAAGAACCTTCGTCGGAGATCAACCCGGACGAGGTCGTTGCCATGGGTGCGGCTATCCAAGGCGGCGTTCTCACCGGCGACGTAAAGGACATTGTCCTGCTCGACGTTCTACCGCTTAGTCTCGGACTCGAGACACGCGGTGGATTGTTTGTGAAGTTGATCAACCGAAATTCAACCATCCCACTGAAGAACACAATGACGTTCACGACCGTTGTCGACAATCAACAGTCCGTGGAGATACATATCCTCCAGGGCGAACGCGAAATATCGTCGGCGAACCGCAGCCTCGCCAAGTTCGAACTCGTGGGTATTCCGCCGGCACCTCGCGGTGTTCCACAGATCGACGTATCCTTCGAGGTCGATTCGAACGGTATTGTTAGTGTTGCCGCAACAGACAAGATGACCGGCCTCGAACAAGCGGTCCAGATCACACCGTCTTCGGGCCTTTCCCCTGACGAGATCGAACGCCTCATCCATGAAGCCGAGAGCTCGGTCGAACGCGATCGCGAGGAAAGGGAACTTATCACACTTAAGAACCGTCTGGATAACCTGATCAAGAACGCTCGAAAGGCGATGATGGAATACGGCAGGGCATTTCCGACCGAGGAGCAGATGGAGATCAATAACATCCTGAACAATGCAGAGGAATCGATGTTCACAGATGACAAGAAAGAGATCGAACTCATCCTTGTAAAGGTCGAAGAAACTGCCAGCCGCATTACGGCTTCGATGCTAACAGCCGTCTAGTACGTCTAGCGATACTTGTTCGCCACTTGACACATTTTGTACAATAACTCTTGCGTCAGTTCATTTTGTTTGGGCTGACGCTTTGTTTATCTGAATATGTCGAAAAGGGATTACTACGAGATACTTGGCGTTGCGAAGACCGCTACCGATGCTGAAATAAAAAAGGCATACCGCGCAATGGCGGTTCAATATCACCCGGACAAGAACCCGGGCGACGCCGTCGCTGAAGAAAAGTTTAAGGAATGTGCCGAGGCATACGCAGTGCTTTCCGATTCTCAAAAACGGGCGCAATATGACCGTTTCGGTCATGCCGGAATGGGCGGAGGCGGGTTCGATCCGGGTTTTTCGAATATCGAGGACATCTTCGACCTTTTTGGTTTCGGCGATATGTTCGGCGGCCGGCAGCGTACACGTTCCCGTGTTCAGCGTGGGTCGGATCTTCGCTATGATCTTGAGATATCACTCGAAGAAGCGGCGAGCGGTAAAGAGGAAAAGCTTCGCATTCCGCGGCTTGAAACATGCCACGAATGTACTGGTTCCGGGGCCGAAAAGGGAAGCAGTGCCGAGAACTGTATCTCGTGCGGCGGCAGCGGCCAGACCCGTTACCAGCAAGGATTTTTCAGCGTTATGCGTACTTGTCCGAACTGCCAGGGCAAAGGTACGATCATTCGTAATCCGTGCAAAGAATGCCGCGGACAGGGCCGCGTAGAAAAAGAGAAATCACTTGAGGTGAAGATACCGGCGGGCGTCGAAACGGGTTCACGTCTCCGGGTTTCCGGAGAGGGCGAATCGGGTGTTAACGGCGGCCCCGCAGGCGACCTTTTTGTAGTTATTCACGTCAAGGAACACGAGACATTTGAACGGCAAGGGGCGAATCTCTATTCGGCTGTTCCCGTCACATTCTCCCAAGCCGCTCTCGGTGCCGAGATCAAGGTCAAGACCCTCGATGGCGAAGAGGATCTGAAGATCCCGGCAGGAACGCAAACCGGTACAGTGTTCCGAATCAAATCGCACGGAATGCCGGTTCTTGGCGGCCGCGGCAAAGGCGATCTTTTCGTCGCCGCAACGCTGATCACACCTAGATCGCTAACTAAGGAACAACGAAAGGCTCTCGAAAAACTCGCCGAGGTCGAAGATACTGAGTTCAATGACGAGTCGTTTAT
>CAYTDJ010000258.1:0-4532 GCA_964436265.1 uncultured Chloracidobacterium sp.
CTGCATCCGCACCTTGCCGCCCGGCAGATCGATCTCAACATTTAATACACGTTCGTGCCCAACGAGATAGTTTTCTTTTAACCTGATGGCCGACGCCATGAACGCGATACCGGTCTTGCTCAGATCCACGGTTTCGCCGGACATGTAGATGCCTTCGGCCGAGGATATGTGAATGCCGGCGAGGTTTAGCGGCTCGAAGGAAATCCGTATCGGCGCTTCACATTTTCGTCGAGGCGAGTGGGAACGCTCTGCGATCAAGCCTGTTATCTTTGTAACTATTGACCTTATCATTTCCTGGGATGATAAAAATGTAAGATCGCCGGATAGTCAAAGGGCTTGGGGTCCAATGTAACAGCGATTTTACTTCTCCAGCGGTTTCCCGCCGTTGTCCTTGCTGCTTATCCTCGGCGTCGATCTGCCGTCTGACTTCAGCACAAATGAGAGCCTTCCCGATCTTCCGTATTCCGCGGGCGTTGCCGATGCCGCGTAAACCTTTTTGTCCTCTAACAGCGTGACCGCATAATTGTAACCCGTCGAGGCAGATGTCTTCACGTCTTCGGGCAGTATTCCGGCATTTACTAATTGATCTATCTCGCCAAACGAGCCGCCATTTTGGGCCGAAAAAACAAGCTGGGCTTTTGCGATGCGGTCGAGCATGTCTCTTGCTTCGTCCTCGTGCGTTTCGATGCGAAGTACGTAAAAGTAATTCTTACCTTCTTTCTTGATCCTCGCTTCCGACGATTCGTCAACGGTTAGGATGACCCAAATGTCGCCTTCCTTCCTAAGTTCGATCTGCTGCGTCTCAAGCTTGTTCGGATCGTCACCGGGCAGGCTTGCCGTAACAGTCGCTCTTTCGCCGGAAACGATCTCTCCGTTGATGGTGACCTCCGCCGGTATCTTGTTTGCGATGACCTCGAAATCGACCTGAAAGTCCTTTAATTCCGTGTCGGTCAATCCCTCGACCGCCGGCCGTAGATTCGTAAGAAAGATCGCCTCGCGAAACTTCTTCTCTCGAAGTTTCGTGTAAAAAGCCCTCACAGTATCGGCGGGCGAACCGGCTGTTATTTGAATCGCCGTTGCCGGCGCATTCGACGAACTTGTCGAGCTAGCAGAGCTTGACGGCGGTTTTGCCCCTTCAGCCTGCGGTCTCGCGGCCTCAGTAGAGCATCCGCCGCCTAAAACGGCCAAAAGGGTTGATACACAAAGAAAAAAGCCTGACATCAAAAACCCGCGATACATCAAATTGTTAACCCTATGGGATCGAGAGAGTAAAGAAGATGCCCCAGATGGACTGCGTGCCGGGGCACAGAATAAAGACACGCCAACGTGCAGTATAGCGTGTCTTTTAAAAAATGGAAAACAAATTTTTTCCGAGTCGGTCGATGTGCCCGAACCGCCTATTCCGAGCTTTCGCCCCTCATAAGCTTTTCGCGGCCGACGAAATAGAGGATAACCGCAAGTGCCAGGAACGGAATTGCACCGAGCCACCATGCCTGATCGCCCTCAAAGAACGGGTTATTTACCTTGGCCCAAGCGGCGGTCGAATCCTGGACATCTTTTAGCCATGGCACCACGGCGAAGATCGCGATCAGAATACCCGCTATCGCACCACCGGCGATATAGCCGGAAGCCATCAGAACACCGTGCGATTTATCTGTTTCCGCCACGATCTGATCCTCCGTCAGATTTTTCGACGCAAGTTTCTTTTTAAGGTAGATGTCCACGATCTTACGAACAACACCGCCGACAAAGATGGGAGCCGATGTCGCGATCGGAAGGTAAAGCCCGACAGCGAACGCAAGCGACGGCACCCCGACTATCTCAAGCATTATCGCGATCATCGCCCCGATAAGCACCAATCCCCAAGGAAGGTCCTGACCAAGAACGCCCTTGATGATGTAGCTCATCAGTGTGGCCTTTGGAGCGTCGTAACGTGTCAGCTTATTGCCGTGTGAGTCTTCTTTGATCACGCCGTTGATCGCCGGATCGACAAGATATACCGGGCGGCCCTGCGGGTCGACAAGATATTTACCGATCTGACCATTTTTCGGGTCGGTGTTTTGCCAGACTGCGTAGGTCGTCGTGTCCGACACAAATTCGCCGGTGTGAACGTTTTCACGTTTGATCTGACCGTGTTCGCGGAAGAGTTTGTCTTCGGTCACCGAAAATCCGGCCGGAAATTCGGTCGCGGCGACTTTCTGATAATAGGTCCCTCCGTTATTCAAATAAAGAAGAAGGGGACCCAACACAAGGGCCGACGCAAGAGCACCAACGAGTATCGCGATCTGTTGCCGCCGAGGAGTTCCGCCGACTAGAAAACCGGTCTTCAGATCCTGTGACGTCGTACCGCCGTTCGAAGCGGCTATACATACGATACCGCCGATCGAAAGCGCTGTCACAAAATACGGATCGGGAGCGGTCCAGCCGAGGGCTAAAAATACGAGACAGGTGAACAAAAGCGTTGCTACCGTCATTCCCGAGATCGGGTTTGATGACGAACCGACTTCGCCAGTAAGACGTGACGAAACGGTAACGAACAAGAAGCCGAGAATGATGATGAGGATCGCACCCATTACGGAAACGAACGGATGCTCAAAGATGCTTAGCCCAAGCTGCGGCGAAAGCAGAATTCCTGCCAGAAGCACGATCACGCCGACAATGACCCATTTCATCGAAAGATCCTGGTCGGTACGCGGCAGTCTTTCCCCGCTCGCATCATTTCCTCCGCCGCGAAGGTCTGACAAGCCGGATTTCAGACCGTGCCAGATCGTCGGCAGTGAACGACCGAGCGAAATGATTCCCGCAGCCGTGACCGCACCGGCACCGATGTACAAAATGTATTCGCCGCGGATCTGTCCCGGCGACATTTTTGCGATGGTGTTGCCGACAGCAGGTGCAAGCGGATCGGTCAATGCCTCGCCAAAATATTTGATCAGCGGTATAAGAACCAAATAGGACAAGATACCGCCGCCGAGCATGATCGCCGAAATATACGGACCGATGATGTACCCTACGCCAAGCAATGCCGGGTTGTTTTCCAAGTGGACCGACCCGCCTTTCAGGAAATTGTCGGGCAGTTCCTTTCCGGGCTCGGGATTCCAGGCACTAAAGACGTCCATTACGGATTTGTAAATGAACCCAAGCCCAAAGCCCGCCGCGATTATCTTTCCGCGATGCAAAACCTCGGAATCACTCGAAGCGTCGCCGCCGCCCGCATGAGCAGCGTCACGAGATTCTTTCGACGCACCGGCGATCAGCACCTGTGCGCAAGCCGTTCCCTCGGGATATTTAAGCAATCCGTGTTGATCCTTGATCAGCGCACGCCGCAGCGGGATCATCATCAGTATCCCGAGCAGGCCGCCCAGAACTGCGACCAGCGTCACACGCCAGATCTCGAGATCGAAACCAAGTATCAATATCGCGGGCATCGTAACGCCGACGCCGAACGCGATCGATTCGCCGGCCGAACCGGCGGTCTGCATTACGTTCGATTCAAGGATCGTAGCGTCGCGTGCGCCCATCTTGGACATCAATCTGAACAGAGTGATCGCGATGACAGCGACCGGTATCGAGGCCGAAACCGTCAGTCCGGTTTTCAGCACGAGATATAGTGACGACGCGCCAAAGATAATGCCCAAAATCGTTCCTACCGCTAGTGGAAAAACGGTCAGTTCACGCAGATTTGCGACCGACGCCGGAATGTACGGTTTAAAGTTCTCGAGAAACGGATTTTTCATCCCTTAAGTTCTCCTGATTTTTCGGTTGACGAATTGCTCGTTGCGGCCGCCCGAAAGAAAGGAAATATCGGGAATCCGCAGGGAAAGTTATGCCTGAAATGTACATTGCAACGGCAAAAAAGGCAATGACCGGAGCGGCGAGCGGGATGCTCACCACCCCGGTCGTGTTAAACTTACAAATCCTTTTGGTGCAAATATTCAAATGAAGAACCTCTCAACTTTCTCACGTCTCAGCGGTTTGACCACTTTGCAGCCGTTGCATCTTTGCGGTCAGTTTACTCCTATCCATTCGAAGAAGGGGTGGTTCTCTTTGAGGGCGTTGCCGCTTTGCGGGATAGTTCTTCTCTTAACCCTAATAACTTCCGCGCAAATTGTACCGTCACCTAAAGATACACTCGGCTTTACACCCGGCGATGACCGCAAACTGGCGAGTTGGGCACAGGTGGTTGATTATTTCAAAAAGCTTGATGCCGCAAGCGACCGCGTGAACTTTCAGGAGATCGGGAAGACGACGATGGGTGCTCCGTTTGTTTACGCGACAATTTCGTCGCCCGAGAATCTGAAGAATCTTGAGAGGTACAAAGTTATCAACGCAAAGCTCGCCGACCCGCGCAAGCTCGTACCCCCGGGAACGCAGGCGTCCTCGCCTGCATCGATGCGAAGCATCGAGAAAGCCGCTAAACTACTCATCGCTCAGGGTAAAACGATCGTCCTAATCACCTGCGGCATCCACTCGACCGAGGTCGGCTCGACGCTCTCCTCGATGCTCATCGCTCACCGCCTCGCATCCAGCAA
>CAYTDJ010000259.1:0-4530 GCA_964436265.1 uncultured Chloracidobacterium sp.
ATCGCGTTCTTGATCGCATCGCGAAACTGGTTCGGGGTTTCCTTAGCCGCCACTTTCTTGACCGCGTCTTTTAGTATCAACTGGGCGTTTCGCACGTTCTTGTTGAGATACTCAACGACCATATCGATCGTGACGGCGTCATGAGCTTCATGCCAGCAGTCGTAATCGGTGACGAGGGCGAGCGTCGCGTAGGCGATCTCGGCTTCGCGGGCAAGCTTTGCTTCCTGCAGGTTCGTCATGCCGATGATGTCCATTCCCCATTGGCGATAAACGTTCGACTCGGCCTTGGTCGAGAATGCCGGGCCTTCCATACAGACATATGTGCCGCCGCGATGGACGTTGACGCCGACCGCTTTACACGACGATTCGAGTATGTCGCCGAGTTCGTCGCAGACGGGATGTGCGAACGTCACGTGGCCGACGATGCCTTCGCCAAAGAATGTCGATTCTTTTGCTCGAGCCCGCGTGCGGTCAAAGAACTGGTCGGGAATGACCATGTCCGTCGGTGCATACTGTTCCTGCAAACTGCCGACCGCCGATACCGAAAGAATATACTCGACGCCGAGCAGCTTCATCGCGTAGATGTTTGCCCGATAGGGAACTTCCGTGGGCAAGTACTTATGTCCACGTGCATGACGCGGCAGGAATGCAACCGTCACGCCCTCCAACTCGCCAATTATGAACGCATCCGACGGACCGCCAAACGGCGTTTCGACCGTTTGCTCACGTACATTCTGTAACTCCGGCATTTGGTACAAACCACTGCCTCCGATAATTCCAATGTTTACTTTTTCTGTCATTTCTTCAGTTCAATATAACGGTTTCGGTAATATAACGGTCGGCCAAGCCTACAATCTTTGCGACCGGGTATTCAAAGTCGTGATAAAAAAGACACATCCATTCTTCCTCGACCGCCTGCGGGAGTATTTCCTTTTTGAAGGCAAGTGTTTCTGTCGGGTAAAGGTCGTAGCCCATTATCCACGGTAAGGGGACATGATGGCGTGTTGGGATCAGGTCGGCGAAGCCGTACATCGTCTTGCCGCCGCGATCGAGCCTCCAGGTTTGCATCGTTTCCGAGTGTCCGCGTACGGTTTGCAGATTTAATCCAGGGACCACCTCATAATAATCGGGCATCAGTTCGAGTTGGCCGGTATCCTGCAGCGGACGCCAGTTTACGGGCAGGTAGCTTGCCCGGTCGCGTTCATGCGGATTCTCGGCGTGTTCGAGTTCGCGTTCCGATACAAGATATCTGGCGTTAAGAAACTGAGGTTTCGCTATCCGGGAAACGACCTGGCCGCCCGCTGACATAGCCACCCCGCTCGGAGTTGCTCCGGCGAGGACCCCGGTCGGCGGTTCCGACAAGATCGTGTTACCGCCCGCATGATCGAAATGGAGATGCGTATTGACCACTATCGTGATGTCTTCAGGTTTACAGCCCGTTTTTTCAAAGAGCGTTTCGGCGAATGGTTTTTCGCGGAAAATGCCATAAATTTCAGTTTCTTTGGCGGACCATTTTTCGCCGATGCCTGTCTCTATCAGGACCTTTTCCGTACCTGTGTCGATGAAGACGCAGTTCATGTTCTGCCGAATTCGGTTCTTCTCGTCCGGCGGACAGACGCGTTCCCAAAGAACGCGAGGGACGACTCCGAACATCGCCCCTCCGTCTAACCTGAATTCCGTGTCGGGTATTATCTCGACACGATAATCACCGATCTCCATTACTTATTTTTCTTAGGTTCCGGCTTCTTGGCCTCGGGTTTCTTTGTGTCCTTGGCAGGCGGCGGAGCCTCATCTTCGTCAGGCATTTGCAATTGCATCTGCTGCTGCTTCTTCATCTGTTCCTGGATCTGTTGGTCGGAGATCTCCGGAACGTCAAAGTCTTCGGGGACCTCAACATGGTTGGCTGCGACGATATCTTCAAGAAGCTTCTTCTGCTTTTCTTCTTCGATCTTTGCCGTAGCGTATTGCTTGATCGGCATTTCGCGGCCCATCGGGTTTTCCGGATCCTTGACACCCGTTGTGATCAGGATATGCCGAGCGTTATAAGTCGCATTCGACTGGCCGTTTGCGTCCGGAGTGCCCTCATTCTTCGACTCCAATTTGATGATGTGGAATCCGAAATCGGTTTCGACAAGGTTTGGAACGATCTCGCCCGGCTGGACAGACATTGCCGCGTCTTCGAACGGCTTTACCATCTGGCCCATGCGAACGTTCTCGTAAAGCCCGCCGCGTTTCTTACCGTCAGGGCCACCGTTGTTGCCCGGGTCCTGGCTGAACTCGTTCGCAAGAGCTGCGAAATCTTCTCCGGCCTTTGCCCGGTTCAATATCTCTTCAGCCTTTGCACGTTTTGCCGAAGGATCTAATTCCGGATGATCCGCGATGTATTTTGCGATCTCTTCTTCAGTCGCTTTGCCCTTATCGGCGGCCTTATCGGCATATAGCCTCGCCAGAAATTGGGCTTGCTGCAGTTTTGTCTGAAGCTCTATCTTGGTTTTGAGTTCTTTGGGAATTTGGCCGGCATAATCCTTTTCGTCGTATTCTTCGACATAAAGTCTGATCTTGGCAAAGAATTCACGGGCCTGAGTTTTTTCTTCATCCGTGATCTCGCGGTCCTTCATTTGAGGATTGTCCCGTTTCAGAATCGCGATCTTGGAATCGAGAAATTTGTTGAATTCGAGCTCACGGTCTTTCTTGCCAAGGCCTATCTTGTCCTTGAAATTATCAAACCATCCTTTCGCCGGCTGTTCACCTTCGCCCCAAAACGCCTTTACCTGGTCTTCGGTTATAAAACCGAACGGTGGCATCGGGCCTTTGTCCTTGTTGATCTCTTTATCATAAGTGACGGCGACTACCTCGTTGCGAATATTCTCCAATTCTTCTTTGTTCGGAGATTCGTTCGCCAGCCCTTCTTTTTGTGCCTGACTTGCAAACGCGAGCAGCTCCTTAAGATTGTCGAGCTGTTGTTTCTTCATCTCGGGGTCGTCCTTGAATCGTTTCAGGACCATCGGATTTGTCTTTGCGACGTCCGCCAAGAGAGACTCGACCTCTTCCTTACTAATGCTGTTAAATTTTCCGGCTGTGTGGCCTACCTTGCTTTTCCAAAATACAAGACCCGCGCCGATCCCAAGGATCACAACCAGCAATACTATGCCTTTTCCTAAGCTGCTCAATTCTTAAACCCTCACTACAAATAGACTTTCCCAACAATTAGCCAAACCGAAATAATAACAAACAAAGGCAAATAAAACTAAGTGGCTCGGCTATTTCGCGGTCTGCACGAGTTCCAAAAGCACCCCATTTGTCGATGCTGGGTGAACAAACGCAACCAGGCAGCCTTCGGCTCCGAAGCGCGGGGTCTCGTCGATCAAACGCATTCCTTTTTCTTTTAAGCGTGCGAGAGATGCCTCGATATCTTCCACTTCGACCGCAATGTGGTGAATACCGCCGCCTCGTTTTTCCAGGAATTTGCTGATCGGCGAATCATCGCTTATTGGCTCCAGCAATTCGATACGGCTTTCACCGATCGGAAGCATCGCGACGCGAACCTTTTGATCTTCAACGACTTCCGTGTGGACGTTCTCTAAACTCAGAGCGTCTTCCCAGAATTTAAGGGCCTCATCGATCCGTCTTGTTGCGATACCAAGGTGATTGATCTTCATTTCACACTTATTAACTCATCCACCGCCGAATATGGGTCCTTTTTCTTTTCAGCGATCTCGTCTGCAAGCGATTCTAACCTGTCGGCCGTGCCGTTTCGGCTCATAAGATCCGAAAGCAGGCGTTCGCGAAGCAGTTCGACAAGACGCCATTTCGCGATCGATCTCTTTCGAGTGAGATTCGATCCGTTATCGGTTCCGACGAATCCGTTGTAATTTTCGATGGCTGCGGCAAGGTCTTCGATGCCTTTATTCTCGGTCGCGATCGTGCGGACGATCGGCGGATTCCACATGTCGGGCCGGTGAGCAAGAGAGAGCAAAGCTTCAAGTTCCTTTTGGGTCCGAAGCACGCCTTCGCGGTCGGCTTTGTTGATGACAAAGACATCTCCGATCTCCATGATGCCGGCTTTGATCGCCTGGATGTCGTCACCCATTCCGGGAACTAGGACCACCACCGAAACGTCAGCGGTCTTAACGATCTCGACCTCATCTTGCCCTACGCCGACCGTTTCTACTATGACCTTATCAAAACCCGCCGCATCCAGGATCGCCACGGCATCGACGGTAGCGCGCGAAAGCCCGCCAAGATTTCCACGAGTTGCCATCGAACGGATAAAGACGTTTTTATCCAGTCCGAGCGTCGCCATTCGAATACGGTCACCGAGGATCGCACCGCCGGAAAACGGGCTCGATGGATCGATACAGACGATGCCGACGCGTTCGCCTCGCTCCTTGTAATACAGCGCCAGTTTATCGACCAGCGAAGATTTACCGGCGCCGGGAGAGCCGGTAATGCCTATGATCGTGGCCTTTCCCGTACGCGGAAAAACGGCCTTCATCACCGCTCTTCCACCGTTTCGTAGCGGTGAAAAAC
>CAYTDJ010000260.1:0-4526 GCA_964436265.1 uncultured Chloracidobacterium sp.
TCCCAAATATGTTTTTGAAAACATGGCTGAGAGTTTCAAGAGCCGTCGCTTTCGTTGGGGATTCAATTTGTTTCCTGCCTATCGAGGCACAGGCGGGCGTGTAAGGTACATCTCAGAGGACTTTCGCGAAGTTCGGGTAGAGATACCGCTTTCATGGCGGACGCGAAACTACGTCGGAACGATCTATGGCGGCAGCATTTACGGGGCTATCGACCCGATCTACATGCTGATGTTGATAAAGATCCTGGGGCCCGAATATGTCGTTTGGGACAAGGCCGCAAAGATCAGATTTCGCAAACCGGGAAAAACATCGCTTTTTGCCGAATTCAAATTGTCCGAAGGCGAGATAGCGGAGATAAAGGAACTTGCCAAAAACAATAGATCCATTGACCGTATCTACAGTCTCGAACTGAAGGACAAGCACGGTGTTGTACACGCTGAGATCGAGAAAACGCTGTACATTGCGAAAAAGGGAAGCAAATGAGTTATTCAGAACGAGCGTTCATCTTTGACATGGACGGCACGCTTGTTGACAACATGCGGTACCACACGGAAGCGTGGCGGACGTTGATCGAGGAGAACGGCTTCGAATTCAATGAGCGGACCTTTTTGGTCGAAACCGCCGGCCAAACGAACCGCGAGATCATTCCAAGCGTCTTTGGGGCAATGTCAAACGATCGGCTGCATGAACTCGCTTTGCGAAAAGAGGAGCTTTATCGCGAGGCATATCTGCCGCACCGAAAGCCGGTCGAGGGACTGGTCGAGTTTCTCGAATCAACTCGGGAACTTGGGATAAAGATGGCGGTTTCGACCGCAGCGTCGCCGGCGAACATGGCCTTCATCTTGGATGGGCTCGATCTCAGGAAGTACTTCGGAGCGTTGACGACCGCTGCGGATGTAAAGCGAGGGAAGCCAGATCCAGAGATCTTTTTGTTGTCAGCATCGAGGCTGGGAGTTAGACCCAAGGATTCGCTGGTATTTGAAGATGCCTTTTTCGGGTTTGAGGCCGCAAAGCGGGCCGGAATGATGGCCGTCGGAATAACGACCGTTAACACCGCCGACGAGATGATTAAAACGGGTTCAGTCGCGGAAACACATTCGGACTATACGACGATGTCGCCCGATGTCCTGATCGCAAAATATCTGCCGTTTTGATAGATGGAGGGAATTTATCTATGAAATTGATAATCGGTTTGGTTTTTACGGCAGTGGGATTGATGGCGGGTTGTTCGGTCACGGGCGAGCCGATCGAGTTTTCAAAGGCGTGTGCGATCGAGAATGACGGAAAGAATTTTGAAGTGAAGGGCGTGATCGCCCAACAAGGGCGCAGCGTTTTTTGTTCTAACACTGGCGGCAGGATGGAATGCGGGTTTGACCTTCTCGAATCAGCGGGCAGCACTAACAAACTTCGCGTCGATGTCGAGCAGGGGAGCGGCGCCAACACGGTAAACAAACTTGAGAGCGGATATAAGAAAGAGGATATAAAGATCCGTGATAATAGCGGTGCTGAGGTAGCTCTCGACAAAGATACGGTGAAACTGACCGGCAAAATTTCAGTTGCTCCGGCGGCACCGGGCGGTCAGGGTGTTTGTTTTATGCAGGTCCGGAAGATCGAAAGATGACAAAGCGTTGCCATTGGGCGAAGAACGAACTCGCGATCCATTATCACGACACCGAGTGGGGCGTACCGCTGCACGACGATCGCGGATTGTTCGAGTTTCTGATCCTCGAAGGTGCGCAGGCAGGTTTGAGCTGGGATACGATCCTGCGGAAACGCAATGTGTACCGAGACGCTTTCGATAATTTTGAGCCGGCAAAGGTCGCTCGATACAGCCAAGCCAAATTAGCAAGGCTTTTGACAAACGAAGGCATAATTCGCAATCGTTTGAAGATCGCCTCGTCGGTCGCAAATGCAAAGGCGTTTCTCGCCGTGCAAAAGGAATTCGGTTCGTTTGATGCGTATATTTGGAAATTTGTCGGAGGAAAGCCGATCGTTAACAAACCGAATGGACAGGGCGATGTGCCGGCGAAAACGGAGATCTCGGATGCGATATCGAAGGACCTGAAGAAACGCGGTTTCAATTTCGTGGGTTCGACGATAATGTACGCTTTCATGCAGGCGACGGGAATGGTCAATGATCATCTCACGACTTGCTTTCGGTACAAAGAATGTCAGAACCGGGAACGGTAGTGACCAGGTTCCTATGAGCGTTGACTTTCCGATAACGCCAGCAGTGCGGTTTCTGAGGGAGAAACGGATCGAGTTCGTCCCGCACCTTTATGATTACGTCGAAAAAGGCGGGACGCGCGAATCGGCCAAGCAGTTGGGTGTTGATGAACATGCGACCATAAAAACCCTGGTATTTGAAACGAGCGAAAAGAAGCCGCTGATTGTGCTGATGCACGGCGACCGGGAAGTTTCGACAAAAAACCTTGCAAGATTTCTCGGCGTCAAATCCGTGGAGCCTGCGACGCCGGAAAGGGCATCTAAATTGACAGGATATCTCGTCGGCGGCACATCGCCATTCGGGATGCGCACGGCGATGCGTACACTCGCTGAGCGAACGATCTTTGAAATCGACAGAATTTACATCAACGGCGGCAAGCGGGGATTTCTCGTCGAGATCGATCCTGAGGCTTTGCGGAGAGTTTTACGCGTTGAGGAAGTGGAGGTAGCGATCTGAACGGATTCGGACGGACTTGTCCGTACCGGCCGCAGGTGATCGCAGAATAGACAATGAAACCAAACACAATCCTTTCGCTGTTGATCTTGATCGTCGCCGCCGTTGCAGTCTCGGCTCAGGACTCAAATGGCGGCCGCGTACTGCCGGTCAAATATGACGAGGACCGGTACTTTCTTTCCGCCGTGACCGAATCGGGCGACAGCGTTTTGTTCTACACCGACACGGGCGGTGGGCTGTTTATCTACAAGCACGCGGCTGAGCGGCTCAATCTGTTGCCTGGAGGCGGCGGCGAGTCGATCGAGTTTCCTCGATTCAAGCATGGGGTCGAGATTCCGTCTCCGCTTGCGACGGAGGGCAAGATCTTCGTTTTTCCGAAGCCGGAAAAAGGTCCGCCGCTCGAATTCGACGCGATGCTCGGGCAGCAGTGGTTCGCCGATCGCATTTGGACATTCGATTATCCGGGCAAGCGACTGCTCGTTTGGGACAAGAGTCCGAAGAATGTCAAAGCGGATGCCCGCCATGTGGTGACGCTGGGCTTCAAGACCGATGACGGCGGCAAGCGGGTTTTGCATTTTCCGCGGATCCAGGCGGAGATCGACGGAGAGGTACTCGAGATGCTGTTCGATACGGGAGCGACGACGTTCCTTACTGAAGCGGCGCTGACGAGTCTGGGCGACAAGCGTGCTTCGGCGAGGGCGGCGAGCTTTATTTCGTCCTCGAGGTTTGAAAAATGGCGGCAGCGTCATCCCGACTGGCGTGTGATCGAGGCGGCAGAGATCGGTACCGGCCAGGCGATGATCGAGGCCCGAGACATTCGCATCGCAGGTTTCAAGGTCGAGCGGGCGTGGTTCACGCGGCGGCCCGACAAGAACTTTCACGAGTACATGAGCAGTTTTATGGACAAGCGTGTTGACGGAGCGATCGGCGGAACGGTCCTGAAGCACTTTAAGGTGACCGTCGATTATCCGCGGGCGATCGCCGTTTTTGAGAAGAGGTAGCTAATGAATGTTATGAAAGAAGCAGTTATCGTATCGGCCGTGCGTACGGCCGGCGGAAAGGCGCCGAAAGGCACGCTGAAGAACACACGATCGGATGAACTGGGCGCGGCCGCGATAAAGGAGGCTGTTGCACGGGCAGGCGTCGATCCGGCGCTGATAGAAGACGTAATAATGGGCTGCGCGTTTCCCGAAGCGTCGCAGGGAATGAACGTTGCTAGGACGGCTGCGATCCTTGCCGGGTTGCCGGTCGAAACATCGGCAATGACTGTCAATCGTTATTGTTCGTCAGGCCTGCAAACGATAGCGATCGCTGCCGAGAGGATAATGTCAGGCGGTGCCGAAGCGATCGTCGCTGGCGGACTCGAATCGATGACGGTCATACCGATGGGCGGCAATACGTTTCGCCCAAATCCGCACTTGGCGGAAACGTATCCCGACTATTACCTGAACATGGGCCTGACGGCTGAAAATCTTGCCCGCAAATATGAGATCACCCGCGAACAGGCGGACGAATTCTCGATGCAGTCGCACCACAAGGCAGCCGCGGCAATTGCAGCGGGCAATTTCAAGGACGAGATCGTACCGGTGACGGTTCGCATCGATGAGACGGATGAGAAAGGCCGCGTACGCAGTAAGGAGGTCGTTTTCGACACGGACGAAGGGGTCCGGGCCGATACCTCGATGGAGGGTCTTGCGAAACTCAGGCCCGCGTTTCACGCAAACGGCACAGTAACGGCCGGAAACTCGTCGCAGATGACCGACGGTGCAGCCGCAACGGTTGTGATGTCGGCGGACAAGGCAAAAGAATTGGGCCTGACACCGCTGGCTCGTTTCGTTTCGTTTG
>CAYTDJ010000261.1:0-4501 GCA_964436265.1 uncultured Chloracidobacterium sp.
AAATCTTCGTATGAGTTCCCTTCGAGTTTGCCCTTGTCGTCAAATTTGATACGGACGACGCGGTAACCGGAGAGCTTCGCCCTGTTCCACGAACCGTGAAACGCCACGAACCCATCGCCCTGATATTCCTTCGGGAACATTTTGCCCGAGTAGAACTGGATGCCGAGGGCAGCGACGTGAGACGTAAAGAGTACGTCGGGCACGATGGCTTTCTTCACGAGATCCGGGTTCTCGCCTTTACGACGCGGGTCTTCGTTCTGTCCGATGTATGAAAACGGCCAACCGTAGAAACCGCCTTCCTTGACGCTCGTCGCATAATCAGGAACGAGGTCATCGCCAAGCCCGTCGCGTTCGTTCACCGCCGTCCAAAGCTCGCCAGTTTTCGGGTTCCACGCCAAGCCGATCGGGTTTCGAAGTCCGGAAGCGTAGATCTTATGGTTCTTGCCGTCCGGGTCATAGACGGAGATCGCCGCACGCTTCGGGTCAGCTTCAACATCGACGTTTGTGGCAGAGCCTATCGAGACGAACATCTTCTTTCCGTCCGGCGAAAAGAGAATGTTACGCGTCCAGTGCTGGTTGTAGCCGCCCGCGGTTAGTTCGACGAGTCTCTCCGGTTCGCCGGAAGCCTGCGTCTGACCGCTCTTGTAGGCAAAGCGTACGACCGAATCGGTGTTCGCCACATAGAACCAATCCCTGTGAAAAGCCATCCCGAACGGCTGTGCCAGTTTGTCTGACCACACGGATCTTTCGTCTGCAACGCCGTCCTTGTTCTTATCGCGGAGCACGATGATCGAATTAGCTCGCGAATCGGCGACGAACACATCGCCGTTCGGAGCCAACGCCATCCAACGCGGATAACGGAACTCGCCCTCCGCAAAAACATTCACCTTAAAGCCTTTAGGCACGGTCAACTTTGCGTTCGCCGGCTGCGGAATGACCCGTGAGCTTCGTCTCGCACTCTCGGTATGAAACGGCGGCGGGAGCTTTGCCGGATCATACGAAAACACGGTCGGCTTATCCGTCTGTACGATCTCCGGAAGCTTCGGCGGACCTGTTACAGGTGTGGGCGAAGGCGTCTGGCACACTGCTGTTACAGTTACACCGATGACCATTAATGCTGCTGCAAAAAGTTCTTTGATATACTCTAGGCTCATAGTTTCCCAAGTGAAGTTTATGTCAGTGATTTCTCTTGTTGAAGAGGATAAACGCCCCGAACGGCGTAGCACAAGTGAGACAGGTTCGAAAGGCGAACGTATCGCCGCTGAGTTCCTTGTTCGCAGAGGCTATCGGCTCGTCATGGCGAATTTCACCGTGCCGATCGGGCGAAACAACAACGGTGCACAGGTCAAAGGCGAGATCGACATTATCGCTCTCGACGGCGACACACTTTGCTTCGTAGAGGTGAAAACTCGGCGAAGTGACGAATTCACCGGCCCGCTGTCCAACGTCGATCTTCGAAAACAGCGGAACATAACACGAACCGCACGGGTCTATCGTCGTATCTTTGGCGTAAGCAACATGAAGTATAGGTTCGATGTCGTTACGGTCATCGACGATGGGGTCGGCGAGCCAAACATCGAACACTATAAGTCCTATTGGACCGAATCTAAGTTTAGAAAACGTGTTTGGGCAGATGAATTTCAGTGAGGACCGCTATCCCGGATTTAATTGGAACTATCAGATTTTTACGGGCGTAATACCCGAAAACACTTACCATTATGAAAAAGCTCATCCTTTCTATTGTCGTCCTGTTCTGTGTCACAGGCCTGTTTGCACAACAGCCGCCTCTAATCGACCGTGAATTGATCTTTGGTAATCCGGAATATGCAGGAGCACAGATCTCGCCTGATGGAAAATATATCTCGTTCATCAAACCCCTGAACGGAACGATGAATATTTGGGTCAAAGGTGTCGATGAGAAGTTCGACGCAGCTCGTCCGATGACCAACGATCAGGCCCGACCTGTCCGCAGCTATTTCTGGTCACATGACGGTAAATACATTCTGTTCGTTCAGGACAAAGGCGGCGACGAGAATTTTAATGTCTATGCCGTAAATCCTGCCGACAAGCCTGCGGCTGGTTCACCGGTTCCAGCGGCACGTAATCTCACGGATGCAAAGGGCATTAGAGCCATGATCCAGGCTGTGCCCGAGTCGGACCCTGACGCGATCTACGTCGGCATAAACGATCGGGACAAGGCGTGGCACGACCTTTACAAGGTAAAGATCTCCACCGGCGAACGAACCCTCATAAGCGAAAACCGCGACCGCTATCAGGGCATGGTCTTTGATAATGCCGACAAGCTTCGGCTTGCTACGCGTTCCGCACCAAATGGCGATACAGAGATCCTAAAGATCGGTGCCGACGGCAAGGCGACGAAGATCTACGATTGCAACGCGTTTGAGACCTGCGGACCGATCCGCTTTCACAAGGACAACAAACGTGTCTATTTCCAGACTAACAAGGGCAACGTCGACCTGATCGAGCTCGTGCTGATGGATGCCGAGACCGGAGCCGTTACCAAGGTTGAAAGCGATCCGCTCGGCAAGGTGGATTTCGGCGGAATTTCATTCTCCGAGGTCACTAAGGAACCTATCGCGACAACCTATACCGATGACCGTGTACGCATCGTCTGGAAGGACAAAAAATACGAAAAGGACTACAACTACATAAAGAAATCGCTTGGCGACCGCGATATCAACTTTCAGTCCACGACGAAGGATGAATCGAAGTTCATCGTCGTCACGTCGAGCGATGTCGATCCGGGAACCGTCTGGCTCTTTGACCGCAAATCGAGAAATCTGAGCACGCTCTATCAGGTTCGTGAAAAGCTCGACCGCAAATCGCTTTCGCCGATGAAGGCCGTTCGTTACAAGTCGTCTGACGGACTTGAGATACCTGCATACCTGACCATTCCGAAGGGTTCGGATGGCAAGAACCTTCCGACCGTTCTCTTCATTCATGGCGGTCCCTGGGGACGGGACGTTTGGGGTTATCATCCGTATGCACAGTTTCTCGCAAACCGTGGATATGCGGTGTTACAGCCTAATTTTCGTGCATCGACCGGTTACGGCAAGAAGTTCCTGAACGCCGGCAACAACGAGTGGGGACAGAAAATGCAGGACGACATCACCTGGGGCAAGAAATACCTTGTCGAACAAGGCATTTCCGATCCCAAACGTGTTGCCATAATGGGCGGTAGTTACGGCGGTTACGCCACGCTCGCCGGTGTTACATTTACGCCGGACGAATATGCGGCGGCGGTAGCGATAGTAGCTCCGTCAAATCTAAAGACGCTTCTCGAATCTATCCCACCCTATTGGGAAGCGATCCGCGAGACCTTTTACCAACGTATGGGTGACCCTCGTACTCCTGCGGGTCTGGAACAGATGAAGCGGCAATCGCCGCTGACCTATGCCGACAGGATCAAGACCCCGCTGCTGGTCGTTCAGGGGGCCAACGATCCGCGTGTGAACAAACGCGAATCCGATCAGATCGTCGTTGCACTTCGTGACAGGAATTATCCCGTCGAATACCTTGTCGCACCGGACGAAGGTCATGGTTTTGCTCGCCCGGTGAACAACATGGCCATGATCGCCGCATCGGAGAGGTTCCTTGCCAAGCACATCGGCGGACGCTTTCAGGAATCGATGTCGCCAGAGGTCGCAAAGCGTCTGAGCGAGATCACGGTCGATCCGAAGACCGTTGCACTAGGTACAACTTCGAAGAAGAATGAGTTCATCGGCCCGGCGACCGTGGATGTTAACGGCAAATGGAACCTCTCGGTCGATGCACCGGGACAAACTGTAGATGTCCTTCTTGAACTAGTCCAAAATGGCGACTCGTTAACCGGGACGATGAGTTCATCTGCAGGCGGTGGAACCGTATCAAAAGGCTCTGTTTCAGGAAAGGTAATGAAGCTGACGATCAATGCCGACATTCAGGGACAACCGACCCAACTTGAAGTTGAAGGGACGATCGATGGCGACAAGATCACCGGTGCGATACTTGCTCACGGCCTGGGAAGTTTCAGTTTTGTCGGAAGTAAGTTTAAGTAACCCCGATCAACGCCGAAAAGAAAAGCACCCGTTTTATCGCGGGTGCTTCTTTTTTACCTCTTGCTTCGTGGTTCCTTGGCGTCGGTCAAGATAACAAAGTCGCCTACATCTGTGTCTCTCGCCTTGTTGAAATTCCTGAAGTCATCGACGTACTTTATCGTAACCACCAATGCCTTTGCTTTCTTTCGATAGCGTAAGAAATGCTCGACCGTTCCAAGGCGGTTCTCCGTATGAAATCCGCCGTTAAGGTGAACAACCAGCGATCTCTTATTCTTTTTCAGGCTTCGGGCGACCGAATAGGCCATAGTCGCATCCCAAAGTGATTGCGAGCTTAGTATCTTATCGATACCCATCTGAGCCTCCGGACTTGGGCCCATCAGTGCCTTGAATTTCTTGGAATATGCCTCAGAAGCTTCGGCGTAAGGTAATGGAGCAAGCCATTT